>DUFJ01000061.1:0-8437 GCA_013331925.1 Candidatus Iainarchaeum sp. | reverse complement strand
CCACTTCCTTAAGGCCTTGCTTTGTGTAAGCGTTCTCTATCTTCACCAGGTCGTTTGGCCTTAAGCCTTCCACTTCTTGCACTAAATCATTCCACGCTGTTGCCCGAACGCTTGCTGTTGCATCACTTAGCTCAAAGTTTGCAAGCCTTCCTTCCCTTGCTTCCTTCAGGAATTTTTTTGCTGGAAACACTCTTGCAATCCTTGCAATAACGTCAATGTTTTGCATTCCTTCCCTTAGCTCTTCCAATTTTGTTGTTTTTTCCTTGCCTTTCTCTAAAACTTCCAGGCTTCCGTTATAGTCCAGAGAGAGCTGTTTTTTCCCTTGGAACTCTAAAACTTTGCAGTTGTGCAAGGCAAGCCTGCTTCCTTTCTCTATTTTTTCCTCTTCAAAGCTTCTTGCGTCCTTGTGCCATAAGGTAAGCCTTATCTCCCCGCTTTCGTCTCCTACTATCAGGTTTAGGATTTTGCCTTTCCTGCTGTTTTTTTCAAACTCTCTTGCCTGGAATGCCTGCACTACTTTAACTTCCAGGTCAATGTTCTGCAGTCCTGCCTGCAAGGAGCTGATGCTTGCTTTTTCGCTGATTTTCCTTTCAAGCCTTAGCTCTACTCCCAGGTCTTTTGCTACAAGCCATGCTGCTCCTGAATCAGTGAGCATTCCTGAATACTTTTGCTTTTTCTTTTCCAGGAGCTCGAGAATTTGGCTTCTTGGCTGGCTGGTTTTTTCTTCTATTGTTTTGAGCACTTGCTCAGTGCTTTCTTCGGCTTGCATCCTGACCTTTATTATTCTTTCAGGAAACCATTAAATGCTTTTATAATAAGAAAGAGGCTCCGCTTTTAGGGCGGAGCTTGATGGATTTATTTGCTTGAAAATTTTTTTCTTTTAACGTAAGCCCAGATTTTTTTTGTCATCTCTGAAGGCGCTATTTTTCCGCTTCCAAAAATGTCTTCTGCGCTGTCATCGCAGCCTTTGAAGGATATTGTATAGCCTCCGAATGCTTTTCCCATGCTTTAAAACCTCCCTTTGCCTTTGTAAAATAAGCGATTTTCTCTCTAAATTACGAGGTAAAACTATTTAAACTCTAGCCTGTTTTTTGGGTTTTTGCCTCTAAAAACCTGCAAAACTTGACTTTTATCTCCAGCTCTCTGGCTGTTTTTCCCTCTAAGAGGCTGCCGTTCAAAAGCTGGTTCCCGATTTTCGTTACAATGTGCAAATCCCCAATAAAGTCGTTCCCTTCTTTTGCAAACTTTCCGCTGCCTGCTGTTATTTTCTCTATCCCTAAAGTCTTCCTGCTCTTGTACTGGTTTTTGAGGAAATAGTTCATCACTCCTTTTTTCCAAAACCCGCGCACCTCAATTATTCTGCCTTCCTTAATTTCATTCTCCAGCATTGCTTTTTTCAGGCATTTCAGAATATCATCATCGTCCTCCAGCTGTATTGTGAGCACTTGCTCTATTGCCTTCTCTCCACAAATTCTTGAGTGCAATTCTTCCATTATTCCGCCTGTTTTTATTACAGAACTCCGATTGTTTTTTTTAACCATTATGCCTTTTTCTTAAGAGGGGCTTTTTAATGATGGAGGAAGTTTGCAAGAATGTCTTTTTCCTGCAGTCAGCGAACGAGTCCTGCAATTCTTACCTGGTTCTCGGAAGAAAGCTTGCCTTGATAGATTCAGGGCTTTCCTTGAATGCCGGGTTTTTGAAAAACTCTCTCCGACAGTTAGGCTTCAAGCCTGAAGATGTTGAGCTAGTGCTTCACACTCACGGCCATGCAGACCATTTTTCCGCAGACTTTTTATTCCCAAGAGCGCAAATCAGAATGGCGGAGTTTGATGCCTTGAGGGTTTCTTTAAAGGACGCAATGTTCACCTGCTCTGAGACCTTTGGGGAAACTTTTTTTCCGAAAATTTCCTCCTTTTTCCAGCCTGGCGAGGTGATTTCCCTGCTTCCATTCAAGCTTTCAGTAATTCCTACTCCAGGCCATACCGAAGGCAGCGTTTGCTTTTTTGAAAAACAGAAAAAGCTCTTGTTTTCTGGGGACACTTTGTTCAATGGGGGAGTAGGCCGCTTTGACATGATTTCTGGAAGCGCGCAAAGGCTTAGGCGTTCTTTGGAAGCTCTCTCCAAGCTTGACTTTGAGCTTTTGCTTCCAGGCCATGGGGCGATTTTAAAAGGCAGGGGAAAGGAAAACATTAAAAATGCTGTTGAGACACTTTTTGTGTAGGTGTTTGAAAATCATGAAAAAGTTTCAGAAAGTTTACGCTCACATTCTGGACAAGATTTCCACTCAAGGAGGCTTGACCTTCATGCAGTTAGACCCTCCAAACTACAATCCGGAGCTTTCAGGCAAGATCGCCAAGATAGCTACTGAGAACGGCTTGGATGCTTTTGCTGTTGGAGGAAGTGTAGGAGCTCAAGGCGAGCTGTTGGATGCAACCATTAAGCAGATTAAGGAAAACTCCGACCTTCCTGTAATTCTATTTCCAGGAAATGTCGCCACTCTTTCCAAGTACGCTGATGCCTTGTACTTTCTTTCAATGCTAAACTCTAATGACCCTTATTGGATTACCGGAGCGCAAATTTCTTCAGCCTGGCCTATAAAACAGTTAGGATTGGAAGTTATTCCAACCTCTTACATTATCGTGGAGCCTGGAATGGCTGTCGGCTGGATGGGAAGGGCGCAGCCAATTCCTCGCGACAAGTATTATCTTGGGGCTGTTACAGCTCTTGCTGGCCAGTATTTGGGTGCAAAGCTTGTAATCTTTGAGTCTGGCGGGGGAAGCCCAACGCACGCTCCTCCTGAAATGATTACCCAAGCCAGAAAGCTTGTTGAAGTTCCAATCCTTGTTGCTGGCGGAGTTAAAACTCCCGAAAGCGTTTCCTCGCTTATTAAGGCTGGTGCTGACATTGTCCAGGTAGGCTCGATTTTTGAAAAGGCTCAAGGGGATTTGAAAAAGTGCGGAGAGCTTTTCAATAAAATCACCACAGCAGCCAGAAATGCAGGCAAAGAAAAGCTGAAATGATTTTATGCCAGCGAAAGCGCTTTCTCGAGTTTCTGGAAGAAAGCTTTGCAAGGCTGCTTTAGGCTTGACCGTTGTTGCAAGGCATGCTTCAATAGACTATAGGACAAAAGAGCCTACAGTAAAAGGCGTTTTGAGGGTTGCAAAAAAAGCAGACCTTGTTCCAAAAAGCTTCAGGCTTTTGGCCAGGCAGGGCGATGAACCAAGGCATTTTTTGTCAGCAAACGTCCTTGTCCATTCTTTCAAGGGCGAAAAGAACCTTAATGTTGCAAAAGCCCCGGAGCTTGGCCTGCAATACAGGCGTTATAGCAAAGACAGCCCTTTAATGCAGGATCTTAGGAGAAAATTTCCAAAAAAAGGCCAGGCCGGGATTGAATTCATGAAGCTCTGGCTTGACGGGAAAGTTTCTCCAGAATTCATGGAAAAGCCCGAGGTTGTCGGAAGGGAAGTTTTGCAAAGGGCCTTGCAGTTCACAAGCGATGAAATAAGCCATTCTAAAGCAGGGACAAAAAGACCGCTTGTTGCTAATGTTTCATCAAGAGAGCAGGTTTCAGCCTTGCTCAAGTTTTTGGGAATTGACATTCGCGAGATAACCCCAAGGCATTATCGCGGAAGTGGCTGGATTCCGATAAGGGCAACAGAGCATGCCTTAATCTACCACCTGCCTGAAGAAAAATTCATTCTCTGGTTCAGAGGAAGGTATTTTGACATTACAACGCAGGCGAGAAAGCTGCTGGCATAGGCAGGCATCTTTTTAACAAATTCTGAGCAATCTATTGTCATGAACGAGCTTGCTGTCCTTCAGAATCTTGGCTTGACTGCTTACGAGTCCAGGCTGGTTTTTGCCCTGCTTTCCAATTCTTTCACTGTCTCTTTCACTGCCTGCTCCGTGCTGTACTCTGGCTTCCAGCCTAGCTTGCGGATTTTTTCAATGCTGTAATCCCTGTTTTTCAAAAGCCTTCTAACATACCTTGGGCTTATCACTGTTTTTTTTCCCTTCAAGCCGTCAGCAAAGGCTTTGAAATGCAATAGCAGAATCCCAAAAGCTTTTGGCACGTGCTTTGCCTGCTTTTCAATCCCTAACTCTTTCCTGAACAGTTCAACAAGCCCGTTCAGGCTTGGGGCTTTTTCAGGCTCTTCAGCAATGTTGTAGCTTTCATTCTCGCTTTCATTATTGTAAAGCAAAAAAACCAATGCCTTGACCAAGTCCTTGTAATACACTGTCTGCCATTTGTTCTCTCCATCGCCTATTATTGGAAATCCTTTCCTTAACGCTTCAATGATTTGCTTCCAGTAATTGTTTGGCCCTAAAACCAGGGCGCTTCTTGCAATAGTCACAGGCATTATTTCCTGATAGCTTAAAACCAGCTCTTCAGCCTCGGCCTTGCTTTTCTCATAATTAGAGCTTGGGTTTTTTTCAAGCTCTTCGCTTGCTTTGCCTTTGAAATCCCCGTAAACTCCNNGTCCAGCGTCCTCTTCCAGGATTGCCGCCAAGTGCATTACTGCATCGCAGCCTTTACAGCTTTCCGCAATTTGTTCTTTGTTCAAAATGTCTTTTCCTTCACTCCTGTCAAACTCTACAACTTCTGCCTTTCTTTTCAGCAATTCTTTAACCAGCTCTTTTCCAACAAAGCCGGAACTTCCAGTCACTAAAACCTTCATTTCATCACCACGGTTTTAATGCTATCGCGATTATTTCAGGCCTTAATATTGCAAGGATTGCGCCTATTAGAATGAATGGCGCAAACTTTGGCAGGTCTCTATAAACAAGCACTTCTTTCAGTTTTTCTTTCTTCAACTCTTGCAATAGCTGCTTGTCTATTATCCTCTTTGCCTTCAGTCCGAGTTTTTTCTGGAGTTTTTCCGGAAGGAATTCCCAAGCTATTAATTCATCCTCTTCCAATTTGCTCAATGCGATTTTTTTCACGAAAAAATTCTTCCTAATGCTTTTTTCAAAAGCCAAAAAAAGCAGGGCAAAGGCTATCGGTACTCCAATGATGTAAATGCTTTGCATTTCAAACAATCCAGTGCTGCCGACCATGTAAAAATATGCTGCCAACGCTATTGCAATTATTGCAGCATTGAAAATTCCCTTTGAGTTTTCCTTCAATTCCAGCTTTTTCAATCTTGCAAGCTTTACCGTATAGTAAACGCTGAAGAACATCACAGCTATTAGAGCGCTGTAAAGCAAGACAGGAATTATGTATACCTTTCCTTGCAGGAATGGCAAAGCCATTGTGATTCCCGCAAAAAGTTTAACATCTCCCCCGCCAAGCCTTCCGGTATAGTAAAGCAGATAGCCTATTGCAAACACTCCGGCCCCTAAACCAAGGCCTAAAAAGTTCAATTCTATCAAATTCAGCACGACTCCGATTGCAATTAGTGGATATGTAAGCCAGTCGTAAATATTGCCTGTCTTCCAGTCAGTCCATGCTGCAATTGCTGTCGCAGCAATCACTAAAACTTCCCTTAAAAGCAATAGTTCCATTTTTTTCACTCAACGTATTTTCATTTTTTTCTTTTTTTGGCTGAATTTTTGCAGCATTTTCGCAAACTTTCCCTTCTTCAGGTCTTCCGGGTTTTCTATATCCCCTAATTTTTTGAACTGCTTGAACATTTGCTTCATCTGCCTGTACTGCCTTATGAGTTCTCTGACTTCCTCTTCCTTTTTTCCTGAGCCTTTTGCAATCCTGTCAATCCTGCTCTTGCTTATCAATTCCGGATTGTTCATTTCCTGCCTTGTCATCGAGTCCATCATTATCTTGTATCCTTGGAGCTTTTCCTCTCCTGTCTCGAGCATTTCTTTAGGCACCTGCATGCTCAAGCCCATCATTTCAGCAATCTTTCCCAAAGGCCCTATCTTTTTTGCGGCCTTTAGCTGTTCGTAAAATGTTTTTAGCGTGAACTCTCCCTTCAATAACTCTTCAGCACTTAATTCCGTTCCTTCCTCTTGCGCTTCCTTGGCTTTTTCAAGCAATGCCTGAAGGTCTCCGAATCCCATTATCCTGCTCAAAAACCTTTCAGCATCAAAAATTTCCAAATCATCAACCTTTTCCCCAACTCCGATAAAATACACCTGTGCTTTTGTGGCGTGGCATGCTGCTAGCGAACCTCCACCTTTTGCGCTTCCGTCCATTCTCGTGATGATGATGCCATTAACTCCAACTGCTTCATGGAATGCTTTTGCCTGCTTTTTTGCAAGCTGTCCCATGTCTGCCCCAATCACCAGCCAGGTTTCTTCAGCCTGCAGGGTTTTCTGGATTTCCTGGATTTCTTTCACCAACTCTTCATCCAAGGCACTCCTGCCTGCAGAATCAACTATTAGCACCTCTTCTTTTGCAAAATGCTTCAATCCTTCCCCCACTATTTTTGCAGCTTTTTTTTCCTTGGGATTGCCATAAAATGGAGTCTTGGTTTTTTCGCACAGCTGCTTTAGCTGTTCAAATGCTGCTGGCCTGAAAGAGTCAGCGCAAATCACTCCGACTTTTAAGCCTCTTTTTGCGTAATGCTTTGCTAGTTTTCCAACAGTTGTTGTTTTTCCCTGGCCGAAGAGCCCGAGCAGCAATATTTTTTTCGGCTTTTCCGGAGCCTTGCCTTCAACTCCTCCCAAAAGCTCTACCAAGCTATCATAACATAGCTTGATTATGAACTCTCTCCTTGTCATTCCTTTAGGCAGTTCTCCAAAAGCCTTGCTCTCTATTTTCTTGCTCAAGTCAAGCACTAGCTGCACTTCCACGTCTGCAGCGATCAATGCTCTTTGAATCTCCCTCACTGCCTCTTTTACCTCTTCAGAGCTCAGGCTGCCTGAAAATCTTATCTTGTCTATTGCCTGCCTTAACTTTTCTCCAAGCCCCATTTAGCATTCTCCCTAATATTCAGCTAACAAATTCCTTAAAAAACCTGAAATTCTGCTGGTTCAGCAGCGGCTGTTGCTAAACAATCCTATCAATAATGAATTCCGGCTTGAATTCTTCCAAGTCTTCATAGCCCTGGCCTGTCCCGATGAATAGTATTGGCTTTTTCAGCTTGTAGAGCAAGCTTATTGCAGTTCCGCCTTTAGCGTCAGTGTCTATTTTTGTTAGTATAAACCCGTCAATTCCAATCTCTTTCTCAAACTCGCTTGCCTGCTGCAGCAATGCCTGGCCTGTGAACGCTTCTCCCACATAAATTCTCAAGTCCGGCTTTATCACCCTGTTTATTTTTTTCAATTCCTGCATGAGGTTTTTGTTTGTCTCCTGCCTTCCCGCGGTGTCAATGAATACTGCATCAGCCTTTCCTGCCTCGGCTGCTTTTACTGCGTCAAATGCCACGGCTGCAGGGTCTGCTCCGTACTGGTGCTTGACCACTCTAATTCCTAATCTTTCCGCGTGGGTTTCAATCTGCTCAATGCTTCCTGCCCTGAAGGTGTCAGAGCTTGCGAAAACCACTTTTTTTCCTTTTTGCTTGAATGCAAACGCAAGCTTTGCAATGCTTGTTGTCTTTCCTGCGCCGTTAGGGCCTAAAAACATTACCTTGAAAGGTTTTTTTTCTTCAGCGATTTTCCAAAAGTTTTTCTCCGGCGCTTGCATTACCTTGAGCAGAGCTTTCCTTATCTCTCCCTTCAAGAATTCTGACAGGTTTTCTTTCCTGCTTATTTTCTTTCCAGCAAGCTCTTTGTGCAGTTCTTCCACTATTGCCCTTGCAGCATCCTGTTCCACATCGCTTTCAAGAAGTGCAAGCTCAAACTCTTCAAGAAAGCCTTTGATGTCTGCTTCTTCAATGCTGACCTCTTTTGCAAAAACGCTTACAAGCCTTGTCTTGAGGCTTTTTTTCGCTTCAAGCTTTCTCTTGTCATCTTCCTTTGGCTTTAAACCAGCAGACGGCTTTTCAATTTCTTCCTTTGCTCTTGGCATTTCTATTGCGGTTTCTTCTGCCACTTCTTCTGGTTTTTCTGCCCTTGTTTCTTCTGATGCTCTTTCATGCTTTTCTATCGCAATTTCTTCTGCTTTTATTTCTGGCTTTTCAGCGACTGTTTCTAATTCTCTCTCCGCTGGCTCTGCCTCTTTTTCAAATAATTTTTTTTCTTCCCTTCCTATTGCTTTCGCTGGAATTTTTTCTTTTTCCAGGACTTTTGTTTCAGAAATAGCGCTTTTTTTCTCTGGCTTTTTTTCAATCGCTTGCTTTACTTTTTCAGTGAATGATTTTACTTTTTTTTTCAGGAAATCGAACATTTCTCAAACCTTGCGCTTTTTTTAGAGTTTTTGCTCTTGCGCTTTTTTTTGCGCAGCTTGGATAAGCTGGCTTAGGTTGTTCACGTTTGTTGCTGTCTGCTGGAACTGCTTTTGCAATTCTTCAAACTGCTTGCCTGCTTCTTCAGACTGTTTTTCCAGGTGTTTTATTGCGTCTTCCCTTTTCCTGTTTGCTACGATGTTTCCCGGCAG
>DUFJ01000010.1 GCA_013331925.1 Candidatus Iainarchaeum sp. | reverse complement strand
TGCTTAGCAAGGCAGTCAATGAGGTTTTGCCTAATAGGGTGCTTCTTGAACCGCTAAACATTCCAATTAACACGGGGGATCCAACAACTTTTACATTCAAGTTCACAACACCTTCAGACCCTGGCTTGCTAAGGTTTTGCCCTTGGAATCCCACAGAAGGAAAATGGGTTTGCGAGTTTGCTTGGCAAATGCTTGACGAATGGAGAGCGTGGTTTGGCCAGACTTGCGAGAGAGAAATCAGAATAAACCCTACATTAAGGGCAGAGGTTGAAATTTCAAGCATTGGGTTTTTGCAGGGAACACCAGTAAGCGAGTTTTTTGGAGACCCAGCAAATGTTGACAAGGAAAAAGACTTGTACTTCAAGGTAAACGTGAGGAATTCTGGAAACACTCAAGCCGATATAAAAGCAAAAGTCATTGTCACAGACCCCAGAACTGATGAAATAAAATTCCAGCAAGATAATATTGGGCCAGCGATAATTCCAAGCAATTTAGCAACAGGCTTTCTTCAAACAACTGACCCTTTATCATCAGCAAACCTTAAAAACCTGCAAGAATCCAAGCTTTACGAAGTAACTGCCCAAATAACAAATTCATCAACCGGAGAATTGTTAGATACTGCAAAAACAAATTTCATCATAAAGCGGCAAACGGCAAACGTGCCTGAATTGAATCCACTGCTTGTAATGCTGGTTTTGGGAATTGTGCTTTTGGTTTTTGCGAGAAAGCAAGCCAGAGAAAAATAAGGCTTGGCAAGACTTTTGCCTTTTTTCAAACGCCTGAAAACGATATGCTTAAATTCTGTAAATTACAGAATATGTGCATGGCAAGGATTTATGCAAGGACGCTTTCCAAAGAGGCCATTATTAACATCAACAAGCAATTCGCTGACGGAACGCTAAGAAGCGAGGCCGAAATAGAACACATTGTCTTTAAAGTAGCAAACACGCGAGGCATTGACAGAAAAGCCGCGGAATTGCTGATGGAGATCTCAAGAAGGCATGCTTTCGTTGACGGAAACAAAAGGACAGCATTTGAATCAATGCTTGCCTTTCTCGAGCTCAACGGAAAGAAATTAAAAGTCGGACCAACATCAAGATTTAATGTGGTCGTTTGGGCCATCAAGCCAAGAACAAGCATTGAAGAAATCATTACCTGGATAGCAAACCACACCAGAGGAGATTGAAATGAAAATCGTGAAAATCAAAGGGAAAAGAACGCCCATAACAATGGCAGAATGGAAAGACGTTAAGCACATCGTGAAAGCGCACTTAAAAGAATACAAGGACTTTTACAAGGAACTGGCGGAATTATAGCAAACTCAAAAACAGGCTTGGCTGCAAAGCAAAAGAGATAAAAAACCAAGCTTGAATGGTATTTCTTTAGGAAAAAATTTTAGAGGACAGGCGAGAGAATGGAAAGAAAGTTTGTAAGGGCAGGCGGCCTAAAGCCCGGAAGCTATGTGCTGATTGATGATTTTGTATGCCAGGTAAAGGATGTGGAGTTGTCAAAGCCTGGAAAGCATGGCGCGTCAAAAGCAAGGATTATCGGAGTTGGAGTGTTTGATGATTCAAAGCGAAACTTGCTCATGCCTGCAACTGATGACGCCCAAGTGCCAATGGTGGAGAGAGGAACTGCTCAAGTAGTGGCTGACTTGGGGGCAAGCCTGCAGATAATGGACACTGCAACTTACCAGACCTTTGACCTGCCAAAGCCAAAAGACATTGCAGGATTAAAGTCCGGGGACGAAGTGGAATACATCAAATGCGACGAGAAAATAAGGATTGTGAGGAAAAAATAAGTTTCCAAATGATTGGGGCGGATAAATGCGCATTCTTTTGATTGGGTGCGGCAGGACTGGCAGGGTAATAGCTGAAGGTCTTTTAAAACTTAAGTTAGGCATTGGTGAGATACTGCTTTATAGCAGGACTCCGAAAGATGCAAAATTGCTTGCCAGCGATTTGAAGAGCAGCAAACTTAAAGTGATTGAAAAGCTGAAGAAACTCCCAAAGCTAGATTACGTGATTATTGCATTATCTGCAGTAAGCGACGAGGCAAGAAATGAAAGCATGCTTAAGCGTTCCGACACTTACCAAGTCAGACAGGATGAGCTAAAATTCAACATTGGCGCTTTAACAGATTTGATAAGTTACTTGAAATCCGTCCCTAAAACAACTACAATCATTGTTGTGACAAATCCAGTAGACGAGCTAACTAATTTTTTGAGAATCACCTTGAATCATCCAAAAATTCTTGGGTTCGGGCCAGAGTTGGATGCAGCGCGATATTCAAAAGCCCTTGGAAAACAGGTTTTCTGCATTGGAGTTCACGGCAGGGCGGTTCCGCTTATTAGCGCAAAATCAGAGAAAAAATACCGCGACTTGCTAAAAAAAATCGACAAAGAACTGCTGTCAAGGATTCGCAAGCACGGCATACCTTACAAAATAGCAGGAAAGTTATTCTCAAGATTCTTCAGAAAATTGAACAGCAAGAAGGTTGAGACTATTTACGCGAGTTATTACTTGAGCAAAGAATTCGCTGGCGTTAAAGACACCTCAATTTCACTGCCTTTTAAGGCAAAAAAAGGGGAAATTATCGGCGTTGAAGGCTTAAAATTGAATAAAATCGAGCAAAAAATGTTCCTCAAACTGGCTGTAGGGCTAAGAAAGTCTGTAAATCACATCCTAGCAACGCACAAAAAGCTAGCTTCATATAAATGATGCTTAAAAAATTTTGTTCCGCAACAAAAAACAGCTATAAAAAAAATAGCGTTTTAGCTTTTTGCTGCAAGCAGAGTGGGCAAGGGTTTGGTTTTTGAACAAGGCAGGGTAATTAACAAGAAACTGCTGTATTATTAGAACAAAATTTTTCACAAGAGCTCCCAATACTAATTATGCCTTTAACGACCGGAACTCCAGCCTTGAAGGCTTTATAAACAAGAGTTGAGGGAATGTTTAGGTGAGCGCTTGGTTGAGGAATTAAAGGAAGTGCAGGCTTCCGAGGAAACAAAGGAAAACCCGTTTGTGGAAAAGCTCGAGGAATTCTTCAAAACCCAAAGCGTTAAAAAACAGGTTGAAAGGCTTATAGGCAGCTATCCTGAAAAGAAAAGCCTGGACCTTGACTTTAAAGAACTGGAACAGTTTGACTACCAGCTTGCTGACGAATTACTGGCAAACCCTGACACAGTACTGCAGGCTGCAAAGATTGCAATTCAAGGCATTCAAATTCCTGCACTGCAGATTGAAAGCTTTGAACCTCACGTTAGGTTTTACAACCTGCCAAAAGACAGCCTTGTGCTCATTAAAGACATCAGCGCGCAGCAACTGAACAAGCTTATAGCAATTGAAGGAATCGTAAGGCAGTTCAACCAGGTGCAGCCAAAGCTAAAAATTGCGGTCTGGAAGTGCAGGAGATGCGGAAACTCTTACNNAACGAGGAAGAAAGCGCTTTCATAAACCACCAAAAAATCGGAATCCAGGAAACCTTGGAAAAGCTGAAGGGAAGCGAACAGGCAACTACTCTAGACATTCACGCAACCGATGATTTAGTGAACAGGATTTCTCCAGGAGACAAGACGATAGTTGTAGGAATTCTAAGGCTTTACCCTCCGCAAAAAGACAAGAGATTGATTTACGGAAGGTATCTGGAAGCCTTAAGCATTGTTGAAAAGGAGAAAGAGTTCGAGGAAATAGAAATTCTAAAAGAGGAAGAGGCAGAAATCAGAAAGCTTGCGAAAAGGCAGGACATTTTCCAGATACTGCAAAACAGCATCGCGCCAAGCATTTACGGCCACAATACAGTAAAAGACGCGATAGTATTGCAGCTGTTCGGGGGAGTGAAAAAAATCCTGCCCGGAGAGATGAAAGTGAGGGGAAATATCCACATCCTGCTGGTTGGAGACCCAGGATGCCTGGTGGCTGATGAAAGGATTGTTTTAGGCAACGGGGCAATAGAAAAAATTGGAAATTTAGGGACAGAGCACCTTCAAAGCCTGAAAGTGCAGGTTTTGAGCGGAGGAGAAGGCGGCAGGAAAAGAGACCTTGCAACCTGCTTTCACTATTACAAGCAACAGCCAGTAATGGAGGTAATTACGGAAAGCGGAAAAAGCGTTAAAGGCACGCTTAATCACCCGCTTCTCTGCGTTTCAAAA
>DUFJ01000067.1 GCA_013331925.1 Candidatus Iainarchaeum sp. | reverse complement strand
TCATTTTCGCGAACTCTTCAAGCATTATCGCGAGAGTGTAAGAGTTGTGGACAACAATGTCATTAGCGATGAAATTGTGGTTTTCCGGAACGCTGATGTCAAAAACTTCAAAATTTCCATTTAACTCTTTCACTTGTTTTATTTCATCCCAGAAAATGTCAGAGCTGGCCCGTTGTTCCGCCAGCTTGTTGTTGTCCAGCCTTGCAATCTGCAATAATTTTTGCCTTGAAGGCGCATAAAATTGGCTTTCACGCAGGCTTTTTGGAATTGCATAATTCATTCCCTTTCCAATCTCTGTCCAGCTTTTTTGCTTGTAATGGTTCCAAACCTCTCTTGGAATGGTGTCAACGTTTGGGTTGGAAATTTTTGATTCCAGGAAAAGCAAAGCGTTTTTTTGTCTCTCTTCCTTGCTTCCAAAAAACCCAATCTCTTGCAAAAAACTTTTTACCTGCATTCCTTCAATCTCAATTTCAAAGCTCTTGAACTCCTTGCTTTCAAAACGCGTGGTCTTATAACGCAGTTTTGACAGAATGCCAAACCGCAATAGCAGGTGCTGGACCTGGCGGATTAATTGTTCTGAAACGCTTGAATAGCTCAGCCTGTAGCGGCCTGATTCAAAGTAAATGCTGCCATCACAGCTGAAAAGCCTGTTCAAAAACAAAGCCAGTTTTGGCTTTGGCAGCCTTAAAACTTTTTGCGGAATGAACTTTTCCGCGCTAAGCAGGCCGTAAACCCCTATTTCCTTCAGCCATTCGCGAAGGAAGTTTTTTGGAGCAATGATTGTTCCTTTTTGCAGTTTTCCCTTCTTTCTCACAGCGTGTAGAATAGTGTTTTCAAGAGAAGGGTTTATGACGCGATGGTTGTTTTTTTCGCTGGTTCTCACAGTCAAGGCAGGGTTAAAGTCTTTTACTGCATTCTTGAAGTCTTGAATCATTTTTTCATCAGTGTTGGAAAACCAAACAACCCTTCGCTTGATATGGCCTTCAGCAAGCAGGTATGCCAGAAGCTTTATTTCGCACTCTCTCAGAAACTCGTTCCCAAAAAAAGGCTGTATTCTGGGAGTGGCAATCCTGCTTCCTTGCTTTAGCTCTTCCGCTGGCCTCCAGCCGTCGATAGTGAGCAAGGGGTGTTCTGGAGTGAGCTTGATTTTTTTTCCGCTCCTGAACGTTATCTCAAGCATTCTTTCAACAGGCCTTTTGAAAAATTCTGCTTTTTCTGCGGCTTTTATTTTATAATCATGAGATAGTGAAAGCACCTTTCTTGAATCATGCTCCAAATCCTTTATTGTAGCAAGAGAACCGTCCTCCAAGGTTATGAGCGTTTCTCCGTCAAGGCATTTTCCCCCGCCTCTTTTGCCGCAAATAAGCACTAAGTGCGGTTTTGCTAAATCGAACAAGATTTTTCTTCCAAGCACTGGCTTTTCTCCAGAGCTCATTACTACCTTTCCTAAAAAGCCGCAGCCTTTAGACCCGTAAACTTCCAAATCCTCAAGCTCTCTTCCGACAACAGTGTCCTCTTCAACAAACTCTTCCTTTGGCATGATTGTAAAAAGGGTTTCAGAGTTTTTAAGGATTGCTTTTTCCGCCTGAAAATCCATTAGGCAATTATTTCTGCGCGAGATTGGAAAGGTTTTTTAATGCCGAGAGCGTTGTTTTTCTCATGGGAAAGGATTTCAAGGAAGAGGAAGAGCGCTTGCGCTTTCTCATAAGCAAGGTTGATTCTGAAATACTGCGCTTTTCTGAAATAAAGCAGAAAATGGAGGAAAGGCAGGAGGATTTTAACCGTTCTTTAAGGATTGAAGGCATGCAGCCTGTTCCTGTGATTTTTCAGCCAAGCTCGAGCTCTAAAGACCTGCTTGACGAATTGACGGAGCACATTCTGGAATTGAACAAGCTGAAGAATTTGGTGGCGCAAAAGCTGAATCTTGTGATTAAAGAGGAAGAATTGTTCCAAAAGATTAGGCAAAAGCACGGAAGCGATGTTGAGTTGAGAAAGCTTCCTGCTGGAGATTTTGAGATAGTAGTGAATGACGCGCAAACGCAGCAGGCTTTTTCGCAAATGCAGGCAAGCAGGAAAAACCTTTCAGGCTTGAAAAAAACAATCCAAGAGCTTTCAACAGGCTGATTTTTTAAAGCTGTTTTTGAAAGAATTAGGAAAAAGCGCATTAAAAAATGCGCTTTTCCAAAACTCTCTTTCTGTGAAGTTTGTTTTTTCGCAAGCCTTTTTTCTAAAAAGGCTTAGGCAAAGGGGTAAGCGTAAACTGGCTGGGCAGGTATTACCAAGCGAAGCGCGGGTAATACCCAGATGCAAACTGGCTGGGCAGTTTTGGTGGGGAGAAATACTGCCAAGCTCAAAAGCCTGGCAGTATTTTTTCGGGAGTATGTTTTGCCTTTTTCCATTTTTTTGGGAAAAAGGCTTCGGGAGTTTAGGGAGTGAAGTATAATACTTTTTTTCCGCTCTGGACTTTTTTCAGGAGCCCTTGCTTGAAAAGCCCGTTGAGCCTTTGGGAGGCTGAGTTAAGCCTTGCGTACCCTAGCGCTGCCCTGATTTCTTGCGTGCTTGTTGGGCCTTTCTGCTCTATTATCGTGATTATTTTCTGGTCTTGTTCTGGAAGCGTTTGGAATCTTCTCCCGTCTGGGCTAATTTCCAATGCTGCTTGAGGTGAGGTCCTAGTTTTCAACTCAAGCATTATCTCGTCAAATTTTTCGTAAATCTTGTGCAGTTCCTTGTTTGCCTGCTCTCTTTCTTGCGCGAGCTTGAACATTACTGCCGCAAGCAATACCGGGTCTGAGTTTTTCTGCATCAGGTCAATGATATCTTCTGTATTGTGCGAGAATGATTCGCTGATTTTCTGCACTATCTGCTTGCTTTCTTGAATCTTTCTGAGACTCTCTGAATCAAGCATGATATATCATGATAGTATCATGATATTTATTCTTATCGCTTTACAAAAACAGAGCCAAAAAAGCTTGAAAAATTAGCTTTTTTAACTATTTCCGGCTTTTTGTGGCTATAAAAGGCTATTTAATGGCTTTTTTGCCTTTTGCTGCCTGTTATTTCAGCAATCAGGGCTTGGGTGCTATTTTGGCGCCTTGAAGCTGTAAGCCTTGTAGTTTTTCTATTTCTTTAGCAGTATTTCGATTGCTGAAACCTTCAAGGGAGTGCCATCCTCGGTTTTGACTTCTTCGGTGCTGATGTTTATCTTGTCTATCGTTGCTCCTTTGATGAACTTGTTCCGAACTATTTCAGCCACATCCACTGCCCTGCTTATTGCCTTGCCTCTTGCTTTGATTGTCACTTCGTCAGCGTTCTGCTGGTTTAACTGGGTGATAACAGCCAGCACGTACGCCATTGTTCCTTTCCTGCCTACAAACACTGTATTCTCGTCCTTTGCCATTCTGAATTCCTCCGTTTTTTTATTGCAATCTTGAGCTACGCTGTTTCAACTTTTATCGCGCCTTTAGGGCAGCTTACCTCGCAAGCCCTGCATTCAATGCATTCCTTCTCTCTTACCACAACTGCTTTCTTTGCCTTGAGCTCGAAAACGCTGACCGGGCACACGCTTACGCAAGTTGCACAGCCGTCGCATTTCTTCAACTCAACTGTTACCCTTGCCAATCAAAAGCACCCTGGAATTCTGTGAATTCTTGAAAGGATTATGAATTGTTTTTCTAAAGTGTTTAAAAACAATTGCCCAAAAGTTTGAAAATAAAAATAAGAAAGGGAATTTTTGCTTCCCTTTACTTTAAGTAATCAAGAGTTGCTTCAAAGATTGCCGGGCTTGTTCCAGGGTCATAATTGAAGTAGATGCTTTTTCCTAGGCTGTAAAGCGCTGTCTCAACTATTGCAGGATATTGCGTTTTAGTCCTTGCATCCTCAATGTACGCAATCTCTCTTCCTGTTGTTGTAACGTTAAGGACTCTTTCAAGCAATAGCCTTGATTCTTCTGCTGGATACTGCTCAATGCCTCTCATTATGCGATGGTTAAAGCCAAAGGCTCCTGGATAGATTCTTCCCCTGATTGATTTGTCATCAAGGCATCCTGGCTCGTTTGTGATTGTTTCAAGCCTGCAGTCTACTGGAATAATGTTTGCAAAGCTTGTCTTCCAGCCCACTACTCCAAACTCGTTAGGCTCTCTGATTCCTGAATCCAATACCGTAATTAGCTTTCCGCCAGAATTAACGTACTTTTGCAATCCCTCGCCTAAAGCCCTTGACACTTCCTTGTTGCTTTGCTGTGACTGGTCAAGCAGCACTATATCATATTGTGAAAGCTGCTGTACAGCATTCCTTGAAACAGCCTCTGCAGTCCTTGTGGTTATCGGATATACAAGCTCCCTGTTCCTGCTGAGCACTTCCATTGTGTAACGGCTTGGATTNNTTCTTGGATTTCCAATGATTAGCATGCTTGCCGGCTTTTCTGCGCCTGGCACTATTGAAGCAAGAGGCCCTATTATTGGAGTGGAGGAGTCAATTACTCCAAACCTTGCTGCGAGAAAAAAAGCGATTATTAGTATGAGAATTATTGGAATTAATCCTTCAACATGATAGCTGAAACGTGATTTAAAGCCTGGCTGTAGGTCTCCTCCGCCAGGAGGTAAGTCGCCGCCTTCAGGATACATTCAAGCACCTCACTTTATTCAATTAATTTGTTAATTTCTACCTAATTCTTGCATTAAACCTATTTTAAAGTTTTGCTTTGCTTTTAAAGCAAAACCTGCACAATTAAGCATTCTTTAATATAAAAAGCTTTCGCCAGGCTTTGCTTTTTGTATACTGTGGGGTTGTTTTGAAGACTGCTGTTTTATTTTCCGGAGGCAAGGACTCAAGCCTTGCACTGCACTACGCATTGCAAAGCTCGCAGGTGAAATGCCTTGTAACTCTGATTTCTGAAAATCCAGAAAGCTTCATGTTCCACACTCCAAACATCAANNAGGGAGAGAAGGAGAAGGAACTGGGGGATTTGAAAAACGCCTTGCAGAAAGCCAAAAGCCGATTTAAAATAGAAGCTGTTTTTACTGGCGCTTTAGCCTCCAACTATCAGGCTTCAAGAATTGGAAAGATTTGCGCAGAGCTGGAGTTAGAATGCGCCAATCCATTATGGCAGAAAAGCCAGCTTGCTGTATTGGGGGAATTGGGGGAGAAAAAGATTGAAGCAATTATCATCGGGGTTTTTGCTAAAGGATTGGAGAATTTTTTGGGCAAAAGGATTGATGAAAAATTCATTCAAGAGATAAAGCCTCTTTCTGAAAAGCTTGGCATCAATCCTGCAGGCGAGGGCGGAGAGTTTGAAAGCTTCGTGCTTTCAGCGCCTTTCTTCAAAAAGCGCTTGAGGATTGAAAAAAACCATGTTTTTGAAGACAGGCAGGGCGGAAGGGTTTTGGTGATTGACAAGATTTCCCTTGTTTAAAAGCCAGGCCTGTTTTTTCCTGCTTCCTATTTAAGCTTTTTTTTCAAAAAACTTTATCACAGAGTGAATTTTTTTTGTTACTGTTTTGAAGATTGGCGGCGGAGTTTTGAGGGATAAGGCAAGCTTTGCGCAAACAGTGAAAATCATCAAGGAAAAGCAGGAAAGGAAAGAACAGCCAGTAATTGTCCTTTCAGCGCTTTATGGCGTTACTGATTTTTTGATTGATAGCATTCCAAAGTGCATCGCAAGCCAGGAGTCTGTTGTGCAGGCAATTTCAGAACTTAAGAAAATGCACGAGCAGTACTTGAATGATGTTGAAACCAAGGAAATCAGGGAACGCGCGTTTTTTGCACTTGAAGAAAAGCTTTCAATCCTTGAAAGATTTCTTTACGGCATTCATTACTTGAAAGAGGTTTCCCCAAGAAGCAAGGACCTGGTGCAAAGCTTTGGCGAAAGATTGAGCCCTATTGTTTTGGAAGCATTCCTGCAGGATGCTGGCTTGAAAGCAAGGTTTTTGGACGTTGAAGAGGCCGGAATTTACTGCAAGGGGCAGTTTGAAAACGCGTTGGTTGATTTGGAAAAAACTTCAAAAAGCATTCATTCCAAAGTTTCGCCATTGCTGAAAGACACTGTAGTTTTGCTTCCTGGATATTACGGCCTTGACGAAAACAATGACGTTAAAACCTTCGGCAGAGGCGGAACAGACTATAGCGCTGGCTTTATTGCAAACATTCTTGACGCAAGGCTTGAGATATGGAAGGACGTTTCAGGATTCATGAGCTCTGACCCAAAGCTGGTGAAGACTGCAAAACAGATTGAAACCTTAAGCTATGACGAGGCTGAAGAGCTCGGATATTTAGGCTCTAAAATCCTGCACCCTAAAACAATAGACCCTTTGAGAAAGAAAGGCCTTTCTGCAGAGATAAAAAACATTTTCGCTCCGGAAGTGAAAGGAACTATTATTGAAGGCTCCAAGCAAAAAAGCAGGGAGATTGTAAAATCCATTGCTTCCAAAAAAGATGTTTCAATAATCACGATTGCAAGCTCCAGCAAGGTTAATGTCCCGGATTTTCCTGCACTGGTTTTTTCAGCTTTGGGAAAAAACGGAATTCCTGTAGGCTTGATTGCAACAAGCGAAAGCGCAATCTCCTTCAGCGTAGAGCCAAAGGATTTGGAAAAAGCAACCCAGGCATTGGCTGCTTTAAGGAATGATTTAGAATGCAGCATTATAACAAGAAACGGCCTTTCTTTAGTAGGAGTCGTTGGGGAAGGCATGAGGGAAACTCCCGGAATTTCAGGCAGGATTTTCAGCTCTTTAGGAAGGAATGGAATAAACATTGAGCTGATCTCGCAAGGCGCTTCTGAAATAAACGTCAGCTTTGTTGTGAGAAAGGAAGATTTGGAAAAGGCCACTTTGGCTGTTCATGACGAATTCATGGGGTGAGGAAATTGAAAAAAACCAGTGTCGGAATTTTAGGCGCTACAGGAATGGTTGGGCAGAATTACGTTCGCTTGTTGGAGAACCATCCTTGGTTTGAGGTAAGAGCAGTTGCTGCTTCTCCGCAGTCTGCTGGAAAGCCTTATTCAGAAGCTGTTGCAGGAAAATGGCAGATGCCTTGTGAAGTTCCAAAAGAAGTTCAAGGCCTGGTTGTTGAAGACGCTTTTAATGTGAAAAAAATTTCAGAACAATGCGAGCTTGTTTTTTCAGCCTTGGAGATGGACAAGCAGCAAATCAAAGACTTGGAGAGCTCTTACGCGGCGCAGGATATTCCATTATTCTCTAATGCTTCAGCGCATAGGAGCACTGAGGATGTTCCAGTAATAATTCCTGAGGTCAATCCTCAACACTTGGAAATTATTCCAGAACAGCAAAAGCATTATGGTTGGAAGAAAGGATTCATTGTTGTAAAGCCAAACTGCAGCCTGCAAAGCTATATTACCCCAGTCGCTGCAATACAAGCCGCTGGTTTTGAAGTTGAACAAATAATAGTCACTACTTTGCAAGCAAGTTCTGGCGCTGGCTATCCTGGAGTGCCTTCAATGGACTTGGTTGATAACGTGATTCCGTTCATCAGCGGAGAGGAGGAAAAGACAGAGCTGGAACCTTTGAAGATTTTCGGAAAAATCCAGAGCGGAAAATTCGTTCCTGCCTTAAAGCCTTTAATCTCCGCGCACTGCAATAGAGTTCCAGTTGTTGACGGCCACATGGCCTGCACTAGCCTGCAGTTTGCAGGAAAAAAGCCAGGCATTGAAGAAATTCTGCAGGCTTGGAAAGACTTTAAGCCAGAGCCTCAAAGGCTGAAGCTTCC
>DUFJ01000059.1 GCA_013331925.1 Candidatus Iainarchaeum sp. | reverse complement strand
TAATAGCCGTCTCCTGCAGAATAGTTTATCGTATAGTCTCTGTTGTTTTCAAGCGTCAGCTCGCAATATCCGAGCTTGCTTTCAACGCTTCCCAAGCTTTCTTCATCGCTTGAAGAACTTTCTGGCTCTCCTTTTTCCGCAAGCTTATGATAAGCGTCCATTACAAAATCCTTGCTTTCAGCAAGCAAATTTTTTGTTTTTTCAGAAAAGCTCGAGTATGGTTCGAGCTTCTCGCAGGCTGCGCTTTCTCCATTGACTTTGAATTTTTCTGCAACATTTGCAGAATAGGGAGTGAAGAAAATCTTTACGCTAACTTTATTCTTCATCTCCTCCATTTTCTCTCTCCCATACCAAAGTGTTTGGGCCCCTGTGCCTATGCTGTCTTTTAATCCAGTGTCAAGAAGGCTGGCTCCTGCTTTCTTTACCTTTTCTTTAACACCGCCTAATGCTGTTGCAGCCGCGCTTTGCTTTTCAATCATTTGTCTGTCAATGAACTTTGCATAGGTTTCACTAAATGCCAGGAAAGGCACTACTATAAAGTATTTTTTCTTTAGTCTCTCTAGGGTTAATACTGCCGGAGACATGAACAGGACAATTCCGTATTTTTTTGAAGGGTGTTCTACAATTGAAGCCAGTTGTTCAAATCTTTTAACCAAAAATTTTGCTTTTTCTTCATTTGATGCATTTCTTGTGGGGAGGTCTGATTCGTCTGTTACTGGCGCGATTATTGACAATGGTGCGCTTGTTAGGCTGTTTCCCAACAGCTCTTTTTCTGGATATATCCTGAAAGTGAAGTCTTCGCTTGTTGTTAGCAATCCGGTTATCTTGATGAATTTATTGTTTTTTAAACTTACATTTATTACGTTGTCTTCGTCATTTTCTGAAAAAGTGGCTGGTCCTCCAGTACAAAAATAGAATACTTTATCGAATCTGCCGGCAGTATCCTTGCAGTACTCGTCTGCTTGAGGTTCTATTCCTGCTTTTTGTACAGTGTTGACTAACCCGCTGTCCCAGAGCCATCCTTTTCCTTTAAGATATTCTGTGCAAACTTCCCGCATATCTATTCTGTCACAGTTTTGTACCCCATCGAGATTCCAATTTCCCCCAAGGTCTGGTCCTCCAGTAAACAGTGCTTCTGAAGCGTACGTTGTGCCATCAATAAGCTTGTCAACTCCCTTGGACAGAACGTGAAGTGTTGGAGAAAGCGTCAATGCCACGGTTATTACTGCTATGGAAATTAGTATGTACACTATTCCAGCAAAGATTGGGATTCCCTTGCTGTTCATTTGCAGAGCGCCTCCAGTTCTATTATCCCGTCTTTGTGCGCTTGATTCTTTTCTTTAAGGTTTGCTATGTCTTGCGGAAGTTCAACTTCTAAGCCTTCGCCAAACTTTGTCGAGTACTCGTTTATTTGCTGGATTAGGGTTTCTGTCAGTTGTATAATGTTTTCTTCAGCATTGTCTCTTTCTTTTGCTGTTTGGATTTGCCCGCAAGGGTCTGTAAAGCCAGCAAGTATTTGAGAGTCTAAATCGTCATATTTTTTGACTTCAATCACCAGGCTTGTTATTCCAACAAGAATGTCTATTTTTCCGCTGATTTTTTCAGGCTTTTCAAAAAAAAGCACTTTCTTGCTGCTTTCAAGCTCTTGCTTGATGCTTTCAAGGGTTTCATTATTTAGGAGACCTAAATCACTCAAAAAATCATTGGATTCAAAATCTACGTCATGCTTTGTAAAAATTGCTTTCACGTTTTCTGCCTCTTTTTTCTCGTCAACATTGTTTGCGGCAAAAAAGACCACGCCTACAGCAATAACCGCTATTATAATTAAAACAAAAATTGCCTTTTTTATTGCTCCCAATTCAAGCACCCATTACTCAATTAACTATTACAAATTAACTATGAAACTATATAATAACTTTGCCATTTTTAAGCGTTTGTCTTGCCTGCGCTTTTAAAGTGTTTTTTGAGGCATCTTAAAATATTCTGAAAAAACTTGGAAACTAATTCCCTTTTTATACTGAAACAACACAGTAAGGATTAAATAATTCTAGGAACTCAATTTAGTTATGCCTGCTGCAAGACCCCCACCTAGAAAAAAAGGCTTTGTTAGAAGAACAGTCACTTTGCCTTTCAGGATTACTGGCGCTGCGGTCAGAGGAGTGACCTATCCTGTAAGGCACCCTGTGAGAAGCACTGGGCTTGTTTTCAGGCCAGTCACTTTCACTGCTTCTACTGGTGTTAAGGCTGTCAGGGCGACAACCGGAGTTGCGCTTTATCCTGTAAGGCATCCTGTAAAATCAGCAAAAGCAGTTGCCACATCAGTAAGGGCTGTTAATAATGCCCGAGTCAAAACTGTTAAGGTAGTAGTGCAGGTCTGGGATTCAAAGCGAGGAAAGTTTGTGAGAAAAGTAACTCCTTATGCTTTGGCTGCTGGTGCTGGAGCGCTTGTTGTTCCAGGCCATGTTGCAGGAGCAGCAGCCGGATTGTTTGCTGCAAGAGCTACCTTA
>DUFJ01000063.1 GCA_013331925.1 Candidatus Iainarchaeum sp. | reverse complement strand
TAAAATCTGGGAGGAGAGAATGTTTGTTTCTTCCTTCTGTCCTTTCAAAGAGTGCAAGGCTTGCATTCCAAGCGCTGAAATCTTGATGCTTCTTTCAACAAGGAGTTTTTTTTCTATCAAGCCTCGCTTTTGCAGTTCAGGGATTTTTTCCAGCTCTTCCTTGCCTAATTTCTGGCTTGCGAAGATTTTTTGCAGGATTTTTTCTTCAAGAAGGCCTTGCTTTAAGGAATCTTTCTCCAAGCCAGTGAGCGAAACCTCAATTCCTTTCTCGCCCTTCACTACCGTAATCCAGTTTTTTCCCTTACAGGCGCCTAGGGCAAAGTTGAATTCTTTCCCGAGCTGTAATTCCTGCTCTAAAGCCTTAAGCTCTCCTTTTCCGCCTTCCCCCTCCAAAAGCATGAGCAATTGCTTTTCAGGCAGGCCTTCAGCAAGCGCTTTTTTTCCAGGCTCTGAAAGAGTTATTTTTTCAACAGGCTGTTCTAGCATTACAGCAAGCCTTTTGTCATTAAGCCAGCTCATGGCTCTCCTTACAGCATCAAGGTTCAGGCCTGACTTTTCAGCAAGCGCTTGAGTGCTTAATGTTTCCTCCATGCTTAAAGCCTGCAGCGCTTTCTTTTCAATATCCGCAAGCTTGCTTGCAATCTCAGAAGCCTCAGCCATTTTTTCCACTATCCAGAGTTTTGGTGTTTTAAGTATTAAAGGGGTAATGCTTAATTAATAATAATGGTTTTTCCAATGCTGGATTTGCAAGAGAGGAAAAAACTCTCAAGGCTTGCGGAAAAGAACGAAACCCCATTCTTTGCCTTGAGCCTGGAAAGGCTGAAGGCTAACGAGAAAAAGTTCTTGAAAGAGTTGCATTCTTTCTTTCCAAAAGCCCAAGCCTGCTATTCTGTAAAAACAAACCCCTTGCCTCAAGTGCTGAAAGCTTTAGGCACTGGCTTTGAGCTTGCAAGCCTGGAGGAGCTGGAGGCAGTAAAATCAAAAAAAGTTTTCAAGGTTTTTAACGGCTGCTGCAAGAGAGAGAAGGAACTGAAGGAAGCGCTAAAGCAGGAGGCAATTATTATAATGGATTCTTTCAGCGAGCTGGAAAAACTAATTATGTTGAAGAAAAAGCTTGGGTTGAAAAAACTCGAGGTCGGAGTAAGATTGAATGTTGAAAGCAAGTTTGGGATTGAATTGCGGGAAATTCCAAAGTTTCTTGCAAGCGCGGAGCAGCAAGGATTGAAAGTGATTTTACTGCACGCTCATCCTGGCGCCGGAAAAAGCCTGCAAGAGTACAGGCAGTTTTTGCAAAAAGTGAAAAAAGCCCTGCCCTTGCATTCCTGGAAATTTGTTGATTTGGGCTCCGGGTTTCCTTCATTCGCAAGGCTTGCGGAGCAGAATGTTTCCCTGCAGCAGTATTTTCAGCTTGTGAAGGAAGAGTTAGGCACTACGCTTTTAGCGGAGCATGAAAGTAAAGGCAAAGAGTTAGGCACTACATTTATTTTTGAGCCTGGAAGAATTTTAGTTGCTGACGCAATGTTTCTGGTTTGCAAGCTGCATTGCTTGAAGGAATTGAATAATGAGAAAATTGCAATTTTGGACGCTGGCATTAATGTCTTGCAAAGGATTGTGCTGGAAAACTTTCAATTCACTCCGTTGATTGAAAGCAACGGAGCAAAGAGTGTTGTGAGGCTTGCTGGGCCTTTGCTGTTTGGAAACGACTGGTTAGGCACTACAAATTCAAACCTGCAGGAAAAAGATTTGATAGTAGTAGAAAACGTCGGCGCTTACTGCCATTCGCTAGCTTGGGGGGTTTCCTACAAAAAGCCGGAAGTCTTTCTAGTATAGCTCTTTCTTTAACGCTTTCTCCACTCTTTCCAGCATTTTCCAGCTTGCTTTTAGTTTTTTGCAGGCTGTCTGGAATTGTTTTTTGAAAAACTCTTTCTCAACCAAGATTTTGCTTTTTTCCTTCGCTAAAAAGCTCAAGTACTGCGAACCCATTATTTCAATCAGGAATTTTCCTTCCTCAGCTGCCATTATTCCAACTTTTTTCACTCCGTTGTTCCTGCAAACTCCCATCAAATGCTTTGCGTTTTCCAGGCTGCTTGTTCCAATCACGATTACGAAAGGCTCTTGCTTGAACCATAAATTCTCTTTGCTTTTTTTCTGCAGTTCTTTCCAGACCTCCTCGAATTTTGGCAGCGAGTGCCATTTTGCAAAGAAAGCGCCTTCCCTTTTTGTTTCCTTCTCGTCAAGCTGTATCAGGAGAATTCTTCCAGAGCAGGTGCTTGTTGTAAAATAATCCTGCTTTGAGAAGAGGAATTCCACTAAATGAATCATTTTTTTGTCAACTTTTCCTTCTTTTCTTGCTTTTTGCCACAAATTGTAGTGCCTAACCTTGCTCATTTGAAACCTTGACTCCGCAGCCCTTGAATTATTGCTCCGCATTTTTTTCACTCTTTTTTTATTCTCACGTCAAGCGTGTAATGGCCTACTTTAGGCGCGTAGTCTTTCACAAACTGCGCGTTCTCCAAAAATACCCTGCAGCCTGCTTTTCCACAGGCTTTTTCCACATCCTTGAAAAGCTCTTCAGGCTTTCCAATGATTGCTGTTCCTTCATAGTGTATTGCTCCGTTGTTTTTCACAAGCCTTAAGGCTTCAGGCAGTGCAAAGCTTGGCGCTGGAATCAATCCTAGCAGAATTCTGTCCGCAATTCCTGCAGGGAATTTTTTTGCAAGCTTCCTGCAATCGCCTTGCATTACCTTGAATTTTTCCCTTTTGATTTTGTTCAACTCTAAATTCTTGCGCAAGAATTTCACTGCTTCCGGATTGTGCTCGAAGGCAATCACCTTGCCTGCTTTTCCTGCCTTTAGTATTGGAACTGTCCAGTATCCAATGCCTGCAAAAAAATCCACCACCGTCTCTCCTTCCTTAACGATGCCTGCAATCCTCAGCCTTTCTGCCTTGTTGCCTTTAGCCCACATTATCTTGTGAACATCAAACTGGAAAATGCAATTGTTCTCCTTGTAATTCACTGTAAACTTTTTTTCTCCGAGCAAGAATTCAATTTTCGGCTTTCGGAATTTTCCTTGAATTTCTTTTATTTGCATTATTGTTTTCGCGTAAGGGAAGATTGAGGCGATTGCTTTCGCTATCTCTTTCTTTTCTTTCTGCAGTTCTGGCTTGAGCTTTATGATTATGATATTTTCAAGCTGCTGGTAGCCTGAAGGCAGTGCCTGCAGCTGCTCAAGGCTTAGTTTTCCTTCAAGCTCTTTTTGCATTAGCTCTTTGAATCCCATGGCAAGCACTTTTTAATAATCTCGCAGGCTTTGTATTATTTAATTATGGTTAAAAAAAAGCTCTACTTGCTTGACTCCTCAGCCTTGATTAATGACCTGGCTTTTTCCTTTAACGCAAAAAGCAATTATGTAATGACTTTGGAGTGCTTTAAGGAGTTGAGAAGCCTTGAAACAAGGCTTTTGGCAGAGAACGCTTTAGGCCAGGGGCTTCTTTCTATCAGAGAC
>DUFJ01000099.1 GCA_013331925.1 Candidatus Iainarchaeum sp. | reverse complement strand
ACATTTTCCACGACAAGGTTTCAGTAATTGATTCCAATGCGTTCAGCACCGGAAGCTTTAATTATACTGGAAATGCTGACTCCGGCAATGCTGAAAACCTGGTTATAGTGAAGGATGAAAAGCTCGCGCAGGCTTTTGAGGAAGAGTTTTTAAAATACTGGAATTCTAATTAAACAAGTGGTTTAAATTGTTTGAAAGCATTCTGGCATTAGACCTTGCATTTAGCTTTTGGATTCAAGGCTTTGCAAGCCCTGCTTTTACCTTGATAATGCAGCTTGCAAGCTTTGTCCTGAGTGCAATTCCCCTAATGCTTATTGCCGCATGGCTTTACTGGGGCAGGAGAGAGAAAGAAAGCTTTTACTTCATGAACTTGATAGTTCTTTCAGCCTTGTTTTCAGAAGCATTCAAGCAGTTCTTCCAGCGCTTGAGGCCTTCTTTTGCGAGCGAAAAAATCCTGACCTTTGAATCCCACAGCGTTAATGACTTTTCCTTTCCTTCAGGCCATGCAACTCTTGCGGGAGCCTTGTTTGCCTACCTGCAGGAAAGAGTGAAAAAAGGCTGGAAAATTTTATTAGCATTGCTGGTTTTTTTAGTGGCTGTTTCAAGAATTTACCTGGGAGCGCATTTCTTAAGCGATGTGCTCGCAGGCTTGCTGCTTGGTTTTTTTGTAGGAAAGCTGAACCTCTGGCTCCGCAAAAAGACAGAGCACATGCACTTCAAAATCACAAAGCTTAAGGAAGAGGTATTGCTGTTTGCTTTCATAATCGGTTCAATAATCATAGTGGTTTTCCTTCAAGAGCTAGTCTTGGCTGCTGTAATCATTGGCTATTTTGCAGGCTATAGCCTGTGGAAGGAATTGCGCTTTGAGCAAAGCGGCAAAAGCCTCAAGAGAAAAATTGTCGGATTTGCAGGAATCGCAATCCTCTATCTTGGAAGCTTAAGCTCTAGTTTGGAGCAGAAATTCATCAGCCTTTTTTTGATAGGCTTCTGGGTGACCTTTCTCTATCCTTTAATGTGCGAGAGCCTTAAGCATCACTTGAAGCGCAAAGGCAAAGCCAAAAAAAGCAAGCATTAAAAGCAATTCTTGACAAAATTTGTTAGTTGTTTTCGTACTTATAACCCATTGCTTTGCAATAGGTTGGCCGTACTTCGGTACGCGCGGTCGAAAACGCGCCTGCCCTAGCTCAGCTAGTTAGAGCGTCCGGCTGTAGATTGTTCGTTGTCAGAAAAGNNCGTTGCTCACGGGCGAAACCGTGACCGGGAGGTCCCCAGTGCAAATCTGGGGGGCGGGAAACTTACACTGTTTTCAATGTTATTAACTATTTTCAATGTTATTAGAAAGTGTAGTAAACATTAAAACTTGCCAAAACCGCATGCAAACAAAAAGGTTTAAATAGGGAAATCACTTTTGTATATAAAAAGGATTTCTTAATGGATAAAAGGCTTTTAGTTGTTGGGTTCCTGCTTGTTTTCTTATTTTCCAGCGCTTTTGCAGCAGTAAAGCTTCCTGAAAAAGAGCCAGACATTATTACAAAGACAGCGCAATTGGACAAGGCTTCTGTTGTGCTGATTTATTCGATTGTTGCAGGAACAGCAACCATGCCTGATTTCAAAGTGGTTGAGGGCGGAAACACTGGAACTGGAAACACTGAAACAATTGTCGGCACTTGGCGAACCACTGGAGAAACAGTAACTTTCACTGAAGACGGCAGGTTCTCGGCTGAGGAAGACACGGGCGAAAGGTTTAGTGGAACTTATACTGTTGGCGGAAATGTTTTAAGGCTTGACTATCTTTCCCCGCAAGCTGGCACTGCAATATTCACTTTTAGCATAAGCGAAAACACGCTGATTTTATCAAACCCGGAATTAGGCGACTACACTTACACGCGCGTTGGTGAAGCAAACACTCCAGATAATACTGAAAACAGCAATGAACTTTTTATAGTAGTGGATGATTCGCCAACTGCAAAGCTGTTGACTTATGAGGTTACCAATGGAGTTGGAGGAACAGGCCTTATTGTTTCTTCAGACGGTTATATTGTTACGAATGCGCATGTGGCTTTGCAGGGTAGCGATCCGGAACAAATGCTCACTGAAGCACTGTTTTACCAGTTTCAGGACGACTTCGTGCAAGAGGTTTCACAGTATTATAAACTGTCCGATGCAGACAAAGCAGCTGTTGTTGACCTGTTGCTTGGGAAGTTTGCTGATTATTTCAGAGAGAATGGCCAAATCACAAACATTAACGTGAACTATTATGTAATGAACGGGGTTTCGCAGCCTGGGGAAGACTTGAAAGCCAAAAGCTGGCCTGCAACAGTAAAAAAAATCGGTAATGTGATAGAAAAAGTTGGCGGCCAAGTAACATGGGGAAAAGACATCGCCATACTGAAGGTGGAAAAAACTGGCTTGCCAACAGTAACGCTTGGTGACTCTGAAAAAGTGCAGGTTGGAGAAAGCGTTTTTGTAATGGGCTTCCCAGGCCTTGGAGGAGCAGAATCTTTTTTTAATCCAGAATCAGCGTTGGAAGCAACCATTACCCGAGGCGTTATTAGCGCAAAGAGAACCTTGCCAAACGGCATTGTAATATTTCAAAGTGATGCTGCAATAAACCATGGCAACAGTGGCGGGCCAGTTTACAACGACAGTGGAGAGGTAATTGGCATTGCAACTTTTATTTCCGGGAATAGAGCAGACATTCAAGACATTGGCTTTTTATTGCCCATAAATATTGTAAAAGAGTTCATGAATGAAATAAACATTCAAAACAAAAAAAGCCTCGTAAACGACAAATACAAGGCAGGATTGGAAGCATTTTGGAGAAAAGACTGCTCCACTACAATTAATGAAATGAGAACTGTTTTAACGCTTTATCCAGGNNTGCACAAGATTACATCACTGAATGCGAACGAGCAATAGCTGCCGGAGAGGTTTCAGCCGGCTCAGACATTGTTAGTATCATATTTGGATTGGTGCTGATAGTAATAGTACTTGCCGGGATAGCAGCTATACTTTTGTTCTTGGCTAGAAAAATAAGAAATATAAAAACTACGACACTACCTTTTTTAGCCAAAAAGCCGGAAAAGATTGAAGAAAAAACAGCCAAAACCAAGTATTGCGCAAAATGCGGAACAAAACTAAAACCAGGAGANNTTCAAAAATAAAAAGAGCAAAAAAAACCGTCAGACTCGCACCCGCTGCCGGGAGTTGGAGGGCGGACCTTCCCAGAAAATAGTTTTTTAAATAGTACTGTTCAGATATATCTGCGCCGATATATTGAAGTGGGAATATGAAGGAACATCACGGAGACGTTATCATCCAGCTTGACGGAGTGCACAAGTCTTACGACATGGGCAAAGTGCAGGTGCAAGCGTTGAGGGGAATTGACCTGAAGATTAAAAGAGGCGAGTTTATCTCAATCATCGGCCCGAGCGGTAGCGGAAAGACAACTTTATTGGATGTTTTAAGCGCCTTACTAAGGCCAACTAGCGGAGAGGTTGAGATTAACAGAAGGAGAATTTCGGAAATGAACGATTCAGAGCTCGCGCTAGTAAGGGGAAAAACAATAGGGTTTGTTTTCCAGAATTTTGAGCTTATTAACAGGATGACTGCACTGGAGAACGTAATGCTGCCATTATGGTTTCAAGGCCTGGATTTTGAGCAAAGGCGTGAAAGGGCTGCTGAAATACTGAAAGAGGTTGGTTTAGGGGATAGAATGGACCATAAGCCAACGGAGCTTTCAGGAGGCCAGAAGCAAAGANNAGCAAAGAGTTGCTATTGCAAGGGCTTTGGCTACAAATCCTGAAATAATAGTTGCTGACGAGCCTACTGGAAATTTGGATTCTGAATCAGGGGCTGCAATTCTTGAAACAATAAGCAGGCTTCATGAGAAGCATGGAAAGACAATTCTCATGGTAACGCATGAAAGGTATGTTGCTGAAAGAGCTGAAAGAATCCTGCACTTGAAGGACGGCAGGATTGAAAAGCACGAGACAAAACACTTGAAAAGCAAAACTCGCAAAGTAAGGAGGGATTACAAGTGAGTAAAAAAATTGTTTTTTTATTAGCTGCTGCATTGCTGCTTTTTGCGGCTTTCGCAAGCGCTGGAGACCTGGTAGTGTCTTCAGTAAACCAGGACCCGAGCCCTGCAACGCCAGGAAGCTATTTGAATCTTTCAGTAAACCTGACCAACAATTCTAACGGAGAATCCAAAAATGCTGTATTCAACCTTAACCTGAAAAGGCCTGGTTCTGAAAGCGAGTTTCCGTTCTCTCTNNTACAATATCAGAATTTTGGGAACACAGCCAACATTAAGCATTATCTCAGCAATTCCCACAGAAGCAGCGATTGGAAGCTCGTCAATTATCACACTATCTTTGAAAAACACCGGAAGCAGCACTGCCTATGACCTTTCTATAGGATTAAGCGAGGAAAGGACTGTCACAACTACTGGAACTGTTGTGGAAAGGGACATCGTTCCTTTAGGAAGCTCTACGGTTTCATTGCCGAAAATCAGTCCAGGAACTGTTGAAGCAGTGGAACTGCCGATACTGATAAACCCAAGCGCCCAGGCAAGGGCGTACTTTATTCCAGTAAAAATCACATACTATGATTCGCAAAAAGTGAAATACACTGACACGCAATATGTTGGATTGAAGGTTTTTGACGAGGCAAAGATTGGGGCAAATGCAACCCCTGCAGAGGCTTTATATCCAGGAAAGAAAGCCAAAATAAGCCTGGAGTTGTACAATGCGGGCAATGGGACAGCAAAATTCCTTAACGTGAAAGTTTCTTCAGGCTTTGCGAACTTCAAGCAGTCAGGGTATTATATTGGCTCTCTGGAGTCTGACGATTATGACTCCATAAGCCTGGATGCAGAGGTAAGAAAAGACGTTCAGCCCGGAGATTACAGCCTTGAGGTAGAATTAAGCTTCAAGGATGCTTTCAGCCAGGACAAGAGCGTAAGGCTTGAAGTTCCTGTGAAGGTATTGACAGAGGCTGAAGCCTTGCAGCAAAGCCAGCAGCAAGCGCCAGTGCTTCTCTACGCGATAATAGTGCTTGCGATCGCTGGGGCTGCCTGGTGGTTTTTGAAAAAGAAAAAGCATTCCGGAAAGTGAAACAATGCTTTACATTGGCGAGCTGGTAAGGGTTGCGTTAAGCAACCTTAACCGCCAAGGCCTTCGCAGCTATCTGACGCTCATTGGAGTAATCATCGGAATTGCGGCAATCGTCACCATACTTTCATTAAGCGACGGGTTGAACAATGCTGTGACAGCACAGTTTGAAAAGCTTGGCACAAACAGCATTTTCATTTTTCCTGCAGCAACCTCCAGCGGGATAAACACTAATCTGAAAACAATCAAGGACTCTGAATTGAAGAAAATCAAGGGCCTGCCTGAAATTTCAGAAGTCTTGGCTCCGGTAATGTCCCAAGGGACTGTAGAGTTCAACAGGAAAAAAGCAAAGCTTTCAATCATCGGAAGCAATCCAAAAGAGGCAAAAAGCTGGGAGAGCGTCGGGTTTGTGGAGCTTGCGGAAGGGAGAGAGTTTGAAAGCAAGGACGTTTTTGTAGCACTAGTTGGAGCGGACGTGCATGAAGTTTTTGGAAAAGAGATTAAGGTAAGGGACAGGATTGTGATAGAAGGCAGGTCTTTCAGGATAATTTCATTGACGAAAAAAACTTCCCAAAGCTTTGGAGGAGGCCCTAATACCAACAATACAATATTCATTCCTGAAAAAGCGTTCAAGCAGATTTTCGAGCAGAACGAGCCTGTATTTGCGCTTGCAAGGGCAACAAGCAAGGACAATGTAATAAAAGCCCAGGAAAAGATTGAAAGGATTTTCGAACGCTCTTACGGAAAAGACCAGAAAGAATTCCAGATTCAAAGCAGCCAGCAATTGCTGGACCAAGTAAACCAGGTTTTAGGCCTGATTGGATTATTCCTTGTGGGAATTGCTGCAATTTCNNGCAACCAATGAATTAGTGCTAGGCATGTTTGTACTTGAGGCAGGATTTATCGGACTTGTTGGAGGGATTATCGGAACAACAGTAGGATACTTGATTGCATTCGCAGTCGGCTTTATAGCCGAACAAATGAACTTTGCACTTATCGTAAGGCTTGACTTTGCACTGATTGCAGGAGCTTTATTGTTTGCAATGCTTGTTGGAATGCTCTCCGGAGCCTATCCTGCAAGGAATGCAGCAAAGCTTGACCCAGTGGAAGCGTTAAGAGGAGCTGAGTGAAAATGATGAGAGGCCAGAATTTTTTCAAGGGAGAGCTAAAACTTCTCATCCTGAAATCATTAACTAAGGAGCCATTGCACGGCTACAAGCTAATGAAAACAATCGAAGCGTGCTGCATGAACTTGTGGAAGCCAACTCCGGGCTCCCTATATCCAGCGCTTGAAGAGCTGAAAAAACAAGGCCTAATTACGGTCAAGAAAGAGGCAAAGACCGGAAGGAGAAAGAAAGAGTACGAGATAACAGCACTTGGAAGGAAAAAGCACCTTGAGCTTGCAAAAAACATTGAAGGATTGGAGAAAGAATTCCTGCAAATGCACAAAGATCCTGAACTAAGCCAGTACACCATAGAGGACGGAATGTACCTTCTCAACACTATCAAAAGCCTTGTCACGGGAGAGCTTGCAGGCTATAAGGGAACGATGCTCGAGTTTGCAATGCTTTCAAGGCAGGGAAAAGTCTCAAAAAAGCAAGAGGAAGAGTTCAAAAACGCGGTCATCGCCTTTGTCAAGAAAACAAAGCAAATCAACGACTTGGCAAAGCAGAACAGTACGCAATAAAAAAGCTTGTTTTATAAAAATTTACTAACTACAAATAATTGGCAAGAATGCCTCAGTAGTCTAGTAGTTAGGATTCAGCCCTGTCAAAACCCTTTTGCAAAGCAAAAGCGTTTACGGAAAAGTTACGGAGCGGCTGAGACTCGGGTGCAATTCCCGGCTGAGGCGTTCGCTCTTTTTTAAACTCAAACGACTGTTTGCAAAAAGCAATTTAAACCAGCAGACAGTAAGATTATTCAATGATTGCAAGAAAGCTGGAAAAAAGAGGCAGGCCAAGGACTTTAGAGACTGCAAGATTGGAAAATGCTTTGAGAGATGCAAGCAAGAAAGGGTTTCCAAAAGGCTCCCTTGAATCAATCAGGCAAAACTTCCAAAGGCAAGGCTTTAAAGTTTCAAGGCAGCACGTGTCACAAGTCCTCAAGAGAATGCGCAAGGAAATGCCGGCTGAAATACTGCAAAAACCAGTGCCGCAAACAAGGCTTGATTCTGAAGAGGCAAGGATCAGAAGGGCTTTGTATTACGGGCCTGACACTGGCTTGGGAAGCCTTGGAAGAATCGCNNCAAAACCGGACTATAAATTATAACACGCTTGTTGACACTAAAGCGAGAATGAAAAAAGAAGGCACGCTGCCTAAAGGAAAGTTTGAAAGCGTGCAAAGGATAAGAAAGCTTTTAATTAAAAGAGGCTTGCCTGGAAGAAGAGCAAGGCCTGGAGAGCTTATTGAAATTGCAAAAATGGTTGGGTTGGGCCAAACGCCTTCAGGGCTTTCCCACAAAATCACCGCGTTGAGAAAAAAAGCAGGAAGAAAAAACAGCAATTAAAGCTTGCTTGCTTTCTCGTGCTTGTGGGAGTGCGCTCTTTCCCTTAAGGAGTGCGCATGCTTCAAGCCTTGCAGTTTTCTTGACTGGATTTTCAAGTGCTTGAACACGTTTGCGAGAAAGGATTCCTCATGCCTTATCATCCTGTACGCAATGTGCTCTTCCTTCAAAAGGAAGGCTTTCTCTGCTTTT
>DUFJ01000044.1 GCA_013331925.1 Candidatus Iainarchaeum sp. | reverse complement strand
CTGCAAATAAGCTCTTTTGGAATCGGGGATTTTGCAATCTTGGTTGCGGTCTTGCTTTGGGCTTTTGAAATAACCATTGCAAAAAAAGCCCTGCAGCGCTTGAGCGGAACTATTGTCGCTTTTGGGAGAATGTTTTTCGGAAGCATTACAATCCTCGCGTTCCTTGCTTTCACAAACCAAGCTTCAGGAATTTTTTCACTAAACACTTTACAGCTCGAGTGGGTTTTGCTAACCAGCGCTTTTCTCTTTGCTTACGTTTTAACCTTCTATAACGGCCTGAAATTCATAAGCGTTTCCAAAGCCGCCATAATCCTGCTTGCCGCAATCCCAATAACCGCCTTTCTTTCAATGCTTGACGCAAAGCCTTTCACTCTTTTGGAAATTCTCGCGAACTCGTTCTTGCTTGCTTCAATTATTTTCGCTGTTTTCAGCCTTGATTCAGCGAAAGCATTCTTGAGAAGGCGGTTCTCATGGAAGATTTAGAGCTTGTTGCAAGATTTTGCTTTGCGCCGAATTTGAAAAAATACTGCGGCCCTGAAGTTTCCGCAAAAATAGTTGACAGCATTTTCGGAGACTTTCAAGACTCTGAATTTTTGAGGAATGCTTTCTCAAAGTTTGAGGGCATGTTCCCTTACTTGAATCTGATTGCCTCCTCCAATGGAAAAAGCGCTTTTGACTCTGAAGCCGTGCAGGCTTACTGGCTTGGAAACTCTCTTTTGGAAAACGTGAAAACAAAAGATTGGAAAGAGGCAGCTTTTAAAATGCTTGAAAACCGTGACTGGCCTGAAGAAGTCAAACAAAAGTATCTTTCTCAAATCTCCCCAAACTTTAACCCGCAGCATTCCTTTCACGCAATCAACACTTTCCTTCACACTGTAAAAGAGCCTGAAGTTTTGCTTGACAGGTTCAACAACTGCATCATCAGCTGGGGCAGGGTATTGCAGGTTGAAAAGGCAGAGCTTACTGTTGTGAAAAAGCAAATAATTTTGAACGCAGGCAAGTTAGAGCTTGGAGAGTTTGTTGTTGAAAGAGTGAAAAACACTCCTCCTGAAAGTTCAAAGCAGTTGGTTGATTGCGAAAAGGGAGACTTTGTCGCAATGCATTGGGGCTTTGCCTGCAAAAAGCTTTCTCAAGCCGAGCTTGAAAACCTGCAGCATTACACTCTAAAAAACCTGAAAGAATTCAGCCTTCTTTAACGATTTTTCTAATCTCGCTCAAACTGTTAATTAGATAGTCTGGCTTTACCCGCTCTAAGTGCTCTCCCTTGTGCATTGTAGGCTTTAGTATGGCAACTTTCATTCCAACTCTCTTTGCTGCTCCATCCTCTAAAACATTGTCTCCAACCATCAGGCATTCTGAAGCTTTTATTTTTTCCTTTCTTCCCTTATTGAGTTTTTTTAATAGGGCATGGAAGATTTTCAGCTCGCTTTTTATGCTTCCGAACTCGTGGCTCATTATGAAATGCCTGAAGTATTTTCTGATTCCAAGCTTTTTTGCGGTTTTTCTGTTAAGCTCATTGCGGGAGTTTGTGATAGCACAGGGGATAATGCCTTTGCTTTTCAAAAAATCAAGAGTCTGTCTTGCGCCAGGCAATAGTCTAGTGTGTTTTTGCTTTTCTTCAATAAAGGAGTTCTCGCAAGCGCTTGCAAGCTTTTTCGAAGGCTTTATCCCAAGGGCTTTCAAGAAAGCGTTTGCATAAACTAGCTTGTGCTTTGTTTTCAGGTGGAATGGAATGTTTTTGGTTTTTTCCCGCATTTCTTCCATTGCTTTTTCCATTCTTGTTTTTGGAAAATTAAAACCCTTNNTGGCAAGCTGCAACTGTGCTTCAATCATTTCCTTTCCTTGCCGTTTTTCCAAAACTTCCAGAATCAAATTTCCCTTAACCATTACGAAATCATTAAGCCTTGCGTTTGCAATCTTGTTGATTGCCTTCTTTTGCGCTATCCTGAAATCCACTATTGCAAACTCGCCGTCAATCGCAACTATCTTTCCAACAAGCACTTTGCACATTATTTCGCCTTTTTCATTCTCTTCAATAATTTTTCAACGCTGAATACTGCCATTTGAACGCTCATTTCCTGCGGTATTGCAATAATCCTTACCTTGTCTATTCTTTTGGTTTTTTCCAAAAGCTTCAGGTTGAAAGCCAGGTCAAAATCATGCGTTGTGATTCTTGGAGCCAATCGAATGCTGTCAAGGCTTTCCAAAACCTGCACTCTGTCCAAACCGTTCACTGCGTCCATGATTAAGAGTTCTTTCCCGTATTTTTCCAATTCTTCAGGCGAGTTAACAAACTCGAAAGCAAAGCTCGAGCCGTTCTTTTTGTGAATAAAATGCGCCACTTTCAAGGCTATTGAATCATTCTCTATCAAAGGATTGCCGAAAACCAAAACCTGCTTTTTCCCGTTGCTTGCTTCCAAAAAATCACCTTNNAATTTTAAGCGTTTTGTCCTTGCCTTATGCCTTTCATCTCCTAAAGCGTTTTCGTAACCTGCTGTTTCAGGATTGTGCTTTTTCATATAGTTTGCCCAATTACCCAAGTCTGCTGCAAACTTGCCTTCCTTATCCTTTCTCCACAAAGCATTCAAAAGGTCGTTCATTCCAACAAGAGAACGTTCGAACATGGTCCCTGAAACATTTGCAAAATGTTCCCTGTATTCTCCGTTAAACCCTATTTTCTTCAACGTATATGCTATGGAGTCTGTGGTTCGCCTTTTTGAGACAGCATCATCAACCAGCACTATTTGCCTGTCGTCTTTTCTCAAGCATTTTCTTAAATGGCCTTCCAAATTAGCCAGCCTTTCTTTAGAATAT
>DUFJ01000074.1:3323-4815 GCA_013331925.1 Candidatus Iainarchaeum sp. | reverse complement strand
TAAAGTTTGAGAAAGCAGAGCCTGCAAAAGTTTTGGAAAAAGCCGAGGCTGCAATTTCAGGCTTTTTGAAAAAAAACACTTCAAGCCTTGAGCCTTTGATAAGGGTTAAATGCACTGGCTCTTTGGCGAAAGGCTTTTCCTCTTCGGACATCAGCTTTGCTGGAATTGAGGAAAAGTTTTCAGGCAGGGCCTTGCTTTCTCTAGACAAGGACTTTAGCTCTGAAGCCTTCAAGCAAACCATTGCCGAATTGAGAGAACTGCAGAAGCAGAAAAAGAGCATTTCGCAGACTGGCCTGGATATTCTGGAAAAAAAACTGCAGGAAACCTCTTTTGGAAATGCTTTTGACGTAAGGCAGATTTTTGAGCTGCTTTCCGAAGGAAAAAATGAAGAAGTGGAAAAACTGCTGCAAAAGCCAAGGAAGGATTAGCGTTTTTCCTTTTTTGCTTTTTTTGCGCTTTGCTTTTTAGGCTTTGATTTCGCCTTCACTTTAGCTTTTGCTTTTTTTGCGCTTTCTTTCTTTTCTGAAGGCTTTTCGGCTTTTGGCTTTTCAGGCTCTAATGCTGCTTTCTCTCTTGCTTCTTTTGTAGTGTAATACTTTATCAAAGCGTTTAGGGATTTTGCGGCATCCAAAGGGCTTTGGAAAGTGGAAGTGCTTTTTTCCTCCATTTTCCGCCTTTGCTTTTCTGAAAATGCTCCACCTGCTGAAATGAAGATTAAAGGCTTTGTTTTTGCGAGCGAGATTTTCTGCATTTCCTCAACCACTCCCTCGTTGATGTTTGGCACCTGAAGCAATAATATTGTAAAGATTGCGTCAACGTTCTCGTCAAGCATTGCCTGCTCTAAAGCCACTTTGTATCTTTCGTTGTTCGCGTCTCCAGTCAGGTCAATTGGATTCTTTACAACAGCATAGTTCGGGCATGCCTGCTTTATTACTGCTTTTCTTTCCTCGCTCATTTCCGCAAGCTCTAGCCCGAATTTTGAAAGCGCATCTGTGGCAAGAACTCCGTAGCCTCCGCCGTCTGTAATTATTTGCACCTTGCTGCCTTTTGGCTTTGGCTCTGTTGTGAAAACTCTCGCGTAGTCGAAAACTTCTTCCATGCTTTCCGCAATGATTGCATTGCACTGCTTTAATGCCGCAATGAAGCTTTCGTGGTTTCCGGCCATTGACGCGGTGTGAGATTTCACTGCCTCCGCTCCTTTTTCAGAGCTTCCGCCCTTCAAAACAATTACTGGCTTTTTTTCGCAGGCTTTTTTCAAGGCTTCAAAAAACCTTTTTCCATTCTTGACCCCTTCAAAATATGCAGTTATTACTTTAGTGCTTTCGTCCTCTGCGAAATAATCCAAAAGCTGGCTTTCATCAACTTGGACTGCATTCCCGTAGCTTACGAACTTGTTTATTCCATAGCCTTTCATCGCATCCCAGTCAAGGATTGCGCTTCCAAGAGCTCCGGATTGTGAGATAAAGCTTACCACTCCGTTCCTTGGCCTTCC
>DUFJ01000074.1:0-3239 GCA_013331925.1 Candidatus Iainarchaeum sp. | reverse complement strand
ACTTTCTTCTGCCCGCATTCTTTCAATGCTTGCGGCACAGCAGCCGCTGGAATTGCAATCACTGCAGCCTCTATCTCTTCCTTCACTTCTTTAACGCTTTTATAATATTTTATCCCAAAAATCTCGCTTTCGTGAGTGTTTATTGGATAGAGTTTTCCCCTGAAAGACCTTACAAAATTAGAGAATATTACATTGCCTATTTTTCCTTCTTTTGCAGAAGCGCCGATTATTGCAATGCTTTTTGGAGTGAAGAACGGCTCTAAAGCGTGAGTTTTTTTTGCAGTGCTCATTTCAAAGTCCTCTGCGTTTTCTTGGTTTCCCAAAGCTTCTTTTTTTGGTTTTAGCTTGCCTTAATCCCGGAGGTTCGTGGCTTGCAATATAAGCGTTTGCCCTTGCTCTTTCTTCTGGAGTTAGCGCCCAAAAATCGCCTCTCCTTGTGCCTTTTCTGCCTTGCTGCTTTCCTGGGGTTTGAGCGCCAATAGTTGGCCTTTGGCCTGGCCTTCCTTCCTTGCTCCTGTCTATTCTTAAAGTCCTTCTACCTGGCATTAAGCAATCACCAAAATTCACTTCGTCATTTGCCTTACTTGTTTTTGTGTTTCAAAGCTTTTTGCATCTATTATGCTGAAAAAGCTTTTATAGCATTGCGGAAAAAAACAGTTTTCTTTACTCTTTCTTTAGAGCGTTTATTCCGCTCCTGCTTAGTTCTTTAATCCCAAAAGCAGCCATTTCCTGCACAAAAGCGTCTATTTTCTCAGGTTCTTCCACTAGTTCTACTATGGCAAACTTGTGGTTAGTGTGCAGAATAGAAGCATTGTGCTTTTTGCAGGCTTTTTCCAGTTTTTGAATGCTTTCTGCAGAGTTTATCTTCAAAAGGCAGTGCTCTCTCACTATTGATTCTTCCTCTTTGAAGTCCGCAAGTTTTACAACATCTTCAAGCTTTGCCACTTGCTTGTCTAACTGTTCTATTGTTCTCTCATCGCCTTGAAGGCTTATTACAATGTGCGAAATTCCTTTCAGGTTTGTTTTTCCAACAACTATTGTGTCGATGTTGAATCCTCTTCTGGTAAACAATCCCGAGATCTTTGCCAAAACTCCTGGCTCGTCTTTCACAAGCATTCCGACAATGTGTTTTCTCTTCTCTTCGCTCATTCTAATCGCCGTTGAAATATCCTTTAGGCACGCAGTCTCCAAACATTTCATTGATTGATGTTCCTGCTGCAAACATTGGAACAATATTTGACTCCTGCGCTATCAAAACATTCAATACTGTTGTTTCATCATTCTTCAATGCCTGCTGCAATGCCGGCTGGATTTCAGAATGCCTTTCCACAGTAATTCCTTTCACGCAGTATGCTTCTGCAAGCTTTGCAAAATCCGGGCTTGCCCCAAGGCATACTGCAGAATATCTTTTCTCGTAAAACAGCTCAATCCATTGCCTTACCATTCCCAAATAAGAGTTGTTGAAGATTACTGGCGTTACCTTGATGCTTTCAGCCTTGCAGGTGCCGAGCTCTTGCACTACCATTCCAAAGCTTCCATCGCCGTCAATGTTCAAAACTTCAGATTCCGGCTTTGCAAGCTTTGCGCCGATTGCCGCAGGAAACCCAAAGCCCATTGTTCCTGCTCCCCCGCTTGAGATAAAAGTCCTGGGCTTTGTTCTTTTCAGAAAATGCGCTGCGAACATTTGATGCTGTCCAACGCCAGTTGTCACAATGTCTTCTTCTTTAATCGCTTTATTGATTTCAAAAATTACCTTCCTAGGATCTATTGGATTGCTTGAAAGATTGATATTGCACTCGCATTCTCTCGCGAGCTTTTTCATTTTCTCGCTCCATTCATTGCTTTTTCTTGCGGTTATTTTTTCAGCAATCTTTAAAACTTCCTTCAAAACCTGCTTTGCATCGCCTCTCAGCGAAAGCTGTGATTTTACATTCTTGTTTATTTCAGCAGCGTCAACATCAGTGTGAATCAATGTTGCGTTCTGCAAAAAAGTCTGAAGCTTTCCAGTAATCCTGTCGTTAAATCTGCATCCAACAGCAAATACTACGTCAGAGTTTACCATTGCATAATTTGCCGCCTTTCTCCCGTGCATTCCAAGCATTCCAAGGCTTAAAGGGTGGGTTTCTGGAAATGCTGACTTTCCCATCAATGTTGTTGTTACCGGAATATTGTACTTTAATGCAAGCTCTTCGGCTTCTTTTGAAGCGTTTGCTAAAATCACCCCGCCTCCAATCAATAGCACTGGCCTTTCTGCATTAAGCAATAGTTCTGCGGCTTTTTTCAGCTCTTCAAAGCCTGCTGTTTGATTCTTTTTTCCGTTCATGCTTTCCAGGCTTTCTTCTTTCTCCACTTTTCCTGCCAAAGCATCCTTTGGCAGGTCAATATATACAGGCCCTGGCCTTCCGCTAGATGCCAGATTGAATGCTTTTTGGACTATCGCCCTTACTCTATTTGGAGAACGCACTTGATAGTTGTGTTTTGTGATTGGGAAAGTAATTCCAATCATGTCGCTTTCCTGGAACGCGTCATTTCCAATCAATGATGTCGGAACTTGCCCGCCCAAGGCAACTATCGGGCTTGAGTCCATGAATGCTGTCATTATTCCAGTCACCAGGTTTGTTGCTCCAGGGCCTGATGTTGCAATGCAGACTCCGGCCTTTCCAGAAGCCCTTGCATATCCCTCTGCAGCATGCGCAGCGCCCTGCTCGTGCCTTACCGGAATATGCCTTATGCCGCAATTGTCCTTGAAGTATTCGTCAAATAATGGAATAACGCTTCCGCCAGTCAGGCCGAAAGAATGCTTTACTCCCTGCTCTTGCAGTGCTTTCCACAAAGCTTGCGAACCANNTGAAGTTTTTTAATTTTGCACTCCCAGAATTCGATTTTTTTAGAGAGTGCTTTAAGCAGCCAGCACGGCAACTACAGCAACCAACAACGCAACGTAAAACCTTATCGTGCTTTTCTCAAACATTGCAAATACTACTGGTCTTTAAGTTTAAAAATCAAGCTGTTTTTTCAATGCTGTCTTCTTGCTGCTATTACAGCCCTTTCCAAATGCCTTAATTCTTGCTTTTCGCCTATTGTAAGCTTTTCTTTAGGCTTTGGAACTCTTGGGCGCGTTCCTGCTGTTTTTGGCTTTGGCACCCATTTTCTCAAAAGTCTCATATTTTCCACCTCTTTTTTTCATTTTTTCAATACTCGTGAACTGTCCAGAACTCTCCCTTATTGTATGATTCCCA
>DUFJ01000113.1 GCA_013331925.1 Candidatus Iainarchaeum sp. | reverse complement strand
TACCCGATGAAGTTCTCAGGATTCTTAAGCTTTGGAGGCCTACGCCTTTACGCAGGGCGCATAATCTTGAAAAAGAACTTAAAACGCCAGCCAGGATTTATTACAAGGATGAAAGCGGCAACGGCCCTGGAAGCCATAAGGGTAATACAGCAATAGCTCAGGCGTACTTTAATAAAAAAGAAGGTGTTAAGCGTATTGCCACAGAAACAGGAGCTGGCCAGTGGGGAAGCGCTTTAAGCATTGCGTGCAATTTTTTCGGAGTCAAGGCTAAAGTCTTCATGGTCAAATGCTCTTTCGAGCAAAAGCCTTACAGAAAGTACGTGATGAAGCTTTACAACGCTGAAGTCATTCCTTCCCCAAGCAACCTTACAGAAGCCGGAAGGACAGTTTTGAAGGAAGACCCAAACCATGCTGGCTCTTTAGGAATTGCAATCAGTGAAGCTATTGAAACAGCCTTGAATTCTGAAAGCACTGTTTACTGCTTAGGCTCTGTGCTAAACCATGTTTTAATGCACCAGACAGTGATTGGCCAGGAAGCGAAAAAACAGTTGGAAAGCATTGACGCAAAGCCTGATGTAGTGATTGGATGCGTTGGAGGAGGCAGCAATTTTGCAGGCTTGGCTTTTCCATTCCTGCGCGAGCAATTCCAAAAAAAGCTTGATGCTGAATTCATTGCTGTAGAGCCTGTTGAAGTGCCTTCAATCACAAAAGGCAAGTTTGACTTTGACTATGGTGACGAGGCTGAACTGACTCCATTGCTGAAAATGTACACTTTAGGCCACAAGTTCAAGGCTTCTCCAATCTATGCTGGAGGCTTGCGCTATCACGGAATGGCTCCGTTAATTTCCCACCTGGTAAGCTTAGGCTTCATCAAGGCACAGGCTTTCGGCCAGAGGGAATGCTTTGAGGCAGCCAAGCTTTTTGCAGAGACCGAAGGCATTATTCCAGCGCCTGAATCAAGCCATGCAATAAAAGCCACTATAGAAAAGGCTTTAGAGTGCAAAAAGACCGGCGAGGAGAAAACAATCCTGTTCAATCTTTCAGGACATGGATTGCTAGACTTGCAAGGCTACGCGAGCGTTTTCAAATATTAAAGAAAAGCGCTTTGCTTTTCTTTTTCTTTTTTCTTTCCTTTTTTAACTCTTGCCGTAATTAATACTTTAGTGAATTAATGATCAAGGCGATAATTTTTGATGCTGGCGGAGTTGTCTTATTAGACAGGATTGAAACAGTTGACAAGAAAATTTGTGAAAAAACAGGAATTCCTTATGATTCTTTTATTGCTTTAAAAAAGCCAATATACACTGACTTGCTTTCTGGAAAGTATTCTGTTGAAGAATTTTGCGCCAAGTTGCAAAAAGAGTTCGGCCTGGATTTTGATGTTTTGCCCGTTTGGAAAAAAGCTTACCTTGAAGTAATGGCAATTAACACAGAATTGCTTGAAATCGTAAAAAAGTTAAAGAAAAATTGTTCTGTTGCAATAATTTCTAACGCGCCAAAACTTCATGCTGAATTGAACAAAACTAGAGGCGTATATTCTTTGTTTAACCCTTGTATTATTTCCTGCGAAGTTGGTTTAGTAAAGCCAGACAGGAGAATTTTCGAGCTTGCTTTGCAAAAAATTGGATTGAAGGCTAAAGAATGCGTTTTCATTGATGATAGAGAAGAGCACTTGCAAATTCCCAAAGAACTTGGGTTTCAAGTAATCCATTTCAAAAATAATAAGGAATTTATTGAAGCATTGAAAAAGCTAGGTTTACAGTTCTAACTCTTGTTTAATAAATTCTTTCTTGGACTATTCTATCAAGGGCCCATAGTCTAGCAGCAGGACGCGACCTTCGCAAGGTTGTAACGCGGGTGCGATTCCCGCTGGGTCCACTTTTATTCCGCAAAAAAACTTTATGTAGCCAAAGAGTTTCTTTTTTAAACTCTTTTGCTTGAGAGTTGCTTTAGTATTGGGAGTTTAGAGAGCAAGCCATACTGCATTTTTTTGCGGAAAAACCGCAAGGCATCATTTTAATGGTGGGGCAGATTCCCTGGCTTGCCCTCTTTCACGCTTTTTCTATTTTTTTCTTTCGAGTTCGGCCAGTATCATAAAATATTTCAAATAGCCGTTCTCCAGCCCTTCAAGGAATGGCTTGTCAACTTTTGAAGAAATAGGCGAGTTAATCCTTAATTTCCAGTAATCAATCGCGTTATTTGTCAAGTCCTTGAATTTCAGTATTTTAAACCCGTTATTCTTTAACGCTTTCTTATATTCTTTTATAGAGTGCATTCTTACAGTGTAATGCATGTCAATCTTGTCTGCAAATTTGTTATTTTTTAAATGGTTGTTAGCTCGGCACCATGAAGCCAGTGCGTATTTGCCATTTTTTTTCAAGACTCTTGTCAAGCCCTTGTAGAAAATGTCCAAACTAACATACATTGTTGTCTCATTAGTTATTGTGCAGTCAAAAGAATTTTCCTCAAACTTCAAGTCTTTCATATTCATGCAGTGAAACTTTACCTTGCCATTAACTTTCCTCAATCTTGCAATCCTGTTGGTGAATTTGACCTGTTCGCTTGCAATGCTCAATCCTTCAACAAAGCAGCCATATTTTTCATTCAAGTCAAAAGCCGTTCCCCCAGATCCAGAACCGCAATCCAAGACTTTAAAATTTTTTTTAACAAACTTTTCAAGCAAACCAACCAGA
>DUFJ01000091.1:730-3229 GCA_013331925.1 Candidatus Iainarchaeum sp. | reverse complement strand
GCCTGCAGAATCCTTGCATGAAATATAATACGCCTGGCTGGAGCCTTGGCTTAAAGAGCCCAGATTGCAAGTTGCTTGAGTTCCAGAAACTGAGCACTCATTTGTCATTGAGCTCCAAACAGCGTCCGCAGTTCCCCAACGGCAAAGCATTCCGCTCTCTCCAGAAATTACGATTGAAGTTTGAGAATCATTATTTACATCCCAATAAGGCGAGCTTGAATCGCCACCAATACTCGCTATTGAAGTTGATGGGCTTGTTTTATCCAATGCCGCATAGACAACACTGCTGTCTGACTGGTTGCCTGCATTGTCTGTTGCATAATATGTTATTGCGTGATTGCCGTCTGTTGAGATCGTGATTTTGTTCTGGTCTAAGGGAATTGTGCCGTTTCCAAAAGTCGGGCTGGTGTAGGAAGCGCTTGCAATTCCCGAAAGAGTGTCAGAAATTGTGAAATTCACGTCAAAATCGCTTGTCTGCAGGCCTGAAGGCGCAACAGCGGTAATCGTTGGCTTTGTAGTATCATAAACAAGCCAGGTGTTTGTGTCAAATGTGTTTGCATCGCTTGATTCAACTCTCAAAAAAGCTTGCTTGCTTCCCTCTCCAGGAATGCATGAAGTAATGTCCAGCCCCGAGTAAGTTCCTGAGATTGCAACGAAGCTGTTTGAAAAGCTTCCATTGCATGAAAGTTCCATTCCATTAGCGTCAGAGTAAGTTATTGTGAAAGTCGGGGTTTGCGAGTTTGTAAAGGCAGGAGCTGTAATGGTTGCGCTTGGCAGTGCTGCAGCGAAGGATGCAAAAGCCAACAAAGCAATCAAAAGCCAAAATTGTTTTTTTATCCGCATTTTTAATGCCTGATTCAAATAGCTGACTTAACTACCTTCAAAAGCTTTTTTAAATCTTTCAATCCTTTCTTAAGAATGGGTTCTAGCGAACTGCTTTACCTGGTTTTTATAACCTTGCTTCCCTGGATTGAACTGCGAGGCAGCATTCCTTACGGAATTTTCATTGCAGGCCTTGACCCTTTCCTGGTTCTTGCAATTGCAGTCATTGTGAACATTCTGCTGGTAATTCCAACCTTTTGGATTCTGGATTTTGTTTTCCCGTTTTTTGAGAGCAAGGCTTTTGTGAAAAAGCGCTTGGAAAAGCTCCGTTCCAAGGCAAAGCCTTTGGTTGACAAGTACGGCTTTTTCGGATTGATGTTTTTTGTCGCAATTCCTTTTCCAGGCACTGGGGCTTATTCTGGAGTCCTGGTTGCTAAAATTCTTGCAATGAACCGCTCAAAGGCCTTTCTCTCGATTGCTTTAGGAGTCTTGATTGCAGGAATTATCGTGTTCCTGCTTTCCACTCTTTTCGGGCTTTTCGTTCCAAAACTATAATGTTGCTTTTTAAGCATTTGCTGGCTGAAATTCTTTCAATCATTTTTTCAAAAAAATGGAGGTAATGAGTTGGCTTTTCTTGGAATAAGCCTCTTGTGGTGGGGCATTGGCGTAATAGCCGTAATAGTGCTTGCTCTGGTTTTGATTTTCAACGGCTTGATTGTTACGAGAAACCGCGTGAAAAATTCCTGGAGCCAGATTGACGTTCAATTGCAGAAAAGAAACGATTTAGTGCCAAACTTGGTTGAGACAGTGAAGGGCTATGCAAAGCACGAGAGGGAAACTTTTTCAATGGTTACCCAGGCAAGGACCGCAATGGTTAATGCAAAGTCAGTGCCTGAAAAAGCAAAAGCATCAGACCTTTTGACTGGGGCTTTAAAATCCTTGTTTGCTGTGGCTGAAGCCTATCCTGACTTGAAAGCAAGCGCAAACTTTCTAAACCTGCAGGAACAGCTTACAGGAGTTGAGGAAAAAATCGCTTACTCAAGGCAGTTCTACAATGATTCAGTGCTTGACTTCAACAATTCAATCCAGGTCTTCCCAAATAGGCTTTTCGCAGGCCTGATGGGCTTTTCACAGGAAGAATTCTTTGAATCAGAAGCAGTTGCAAAAAAAGTCCCGAAAGTTTCCTTTCCATAAAGGCTTTTGGGATTTTTCTTTCCTTTTTTTGGGCAATTTTATAATTCTTTTTATTGTATAAAACTTTAAGGTGTAAAGAATGCCTACCTTGTGGAACCGTTCAGCATCAAACAGGAACAAGTCTCTGGTTTTGTTCAGCCTGATGATTGTTTTCGTAATGGTCATTGGGTATTTTTTCGGCATTCTCTTGGGCGGATTAGAGTTTGGAATTGTAGGCTTGATTATTGCGTTTTTCTTCGCGCTAATCTGGGCTTTTGTTTCGTACTTTTACTCCAGCAAGTTTGCGCTCGCTATTGCAAGAGCAAAGCCTGCTGACGAAAAGCAGTTTTTGAAATTGCACAACCTTGTTGAAGGATTGAGCATTGCTGCAGGAATTCCAAAGCCAAAAGTTTATGTGATGGAGGACAAGGCGATTAACGCTTTCGCTACCGGAAGAAATCCTCAAACTGGAGTTGTTTGCGTAACCACTGGAGCTTTGGAAAA
>DUFJ01000091.1:0-723 GCA_013331925.1 Candidatus Iainarchaeum sp. | reverse complement strand
GGAAGGTTGGGGATTATTTTGCTGGTTATTGGAATCATTCTCGCGATTTTGGCTCCGATAATCGCTGCTTTAATACAGCTTGCGATTTCCAGAAAGCGCGAATTCCTTGCTGATGCTGACGGCGCATTGCTTTCAAGATATCCCAACGGCTTGGCTAACGCCTTGCTGAAGATAGAGGCAGACAACAGGCCAGTGGCTAATGCCACTTCCAACACAGCGCACATGTATTTTGCAAATCCTTTAAAGAAAGGCTTTTTTTCAGGATTGTTCATGACTCACCCTCCAATTGCTGAAAGAGTCGCTGCATTGAAAAACATTAAGGTAGAGCAAGTGGAAAGGGAAATGCAAGGCACTGGAAAAGCCTGAGTTTTTTCCAAGCTTATAAAAAAATTGCAACAGCCATGAGCAGGACAAACACTAAAGTTCCTTCATCTAATTTGTAATACATTACGGCCATTGAAATTATTGGCACTAATAGAAAGATTGCGCCTTTTTGTGCCACTATGAAATATCCGAAAAGCATTCCAAGCACGAAAATGAAAAGCAGGAAGCTTCCTACTTTTGCTGCAATGCCTGGAATTGCCTTTTTCGTTCCCTCAATAAAATCGCTTACAAAGCCCATGACAAAATAACGTTATGTAGTGATTAAATAGCTTTTCCAATGCTTTTTAAAAGCAGCAAAGCAGTAATAAATTTGGATAGGGGTGAAAAGTAATTTTTTCA
>DUFJ01000025.1 GCA_013331925.1 Candidatus Iainarchaeum sp. | reverse complement strand
ATTTGGGTATTAAATTGATTCATTTCGAACCTTTCAGTCCAATGGGTCGTGGAAAATTTGTGAGGTGGTTGCCGAGCGAGACAAATTACGTGAGCAATTTTCTGAAAGCAGTCGAGGTTGCTGAGAAAAAAGGCATTAATGTCACACAGTTTGGCATTTTTGACTTGTTCAATCCTTCAAAGTATGCTTGTGTCTCCCCACACAAGTATAAGATAGTAGTAATGCCAAACAACACTGATGTTTTATTTTGTCTCGGGGCACAAGAAGAATTTGGTGCAGCTGTGAAACTATTTACAGTTGGAAGAATTTCTGGCAAAAAGTTGTACATTAACAAACGTAAGCTTGAGTCATTGCCTTTCAAGTTTTCAGTTGATAAAATAAAAAAATGCAAGTCTTGCTTTATAAAGTACTTGTGCAAAGGCATCTGTCCAGCACTGAATGCAGCAAGAAATGGCGACTGGAAAAAACCAGACAATTTTTCCTGCCATATAAGAAAAGGCATAATAAAAGGATTGCTTGTTAAAAAATATACTGAACTTGCGGTAGGTCGTGACTAATGGACTCAGAATCTGGGCTTCAACTAATATTAAGAAACACTGAAGAGGTCATGACCTTGGAAGATTTAAGGCGCTTTCTTGAAACAGGCATGAAATTAAAGCATTACATTGGTTTTGAAATTTCCGGCAAAATACACCTTGGGACTGGATTGATGTGCATGTCCAAGGTCAAGGACTTTGCTGATGCAGGAGTTGATGTCTCACTGTTTTTGGCAGACTGGCACGCCTGGATTAACGACAAGCTTGGCGGCGACATGGAAGTCATAAAAAAAGTTGCTGAAGACTATTTCAAGGAAGGCCTCAAGGCAAGCTTTGAATGCTTTGGAGGAGATTCGGAAAAATTAAAGTTTGTCCTAGGCTCTGACTTGTATCACCATAATGACGATTATTGGGCCACAGTCATTGATGTGAGCAAAAACACAACGCTGGGAAGAATGCAGCGCAGCATTACGATAATGGGCAGGAAAGAAGGCGAGCAGGTTGATTTTGCAAAAATGCTCTATCCCCCAATGCAGGTTGCGGACATTTTCATCCAAGGAATAAACCTTCCGCATGCTGGCCTTGACCAGAGAAAAGCCCAAGTGATTGCGAGAGAGGTTGCTTTAAAACTAAAAGTAAAGCCATTGCTTGACAGTGCGAAAAAGAAAATAAAACCAGTCGCAGTCCACCATCATTTGATTCTTGGATTGGGAAAGCCGCCTTCATGGCCTATTGACAAAAGCAACTTGCAGGAATTATGGTCTGAGCTGAAAATGAGCAAGTCAAAGCCAAACACCTGCATTTTCATTCACGACTCTCCTGAAGAAATTCATTCTAAAATAAAAAACGCCTTCTGCCCTGAAGGCGAAGCAGGATTCAATCCAGTACTTGATTGGACAAAGTCTTTAATCTTCAGGGATGAAAATTCAAGCTTCTTGGTTGAAAGGCCTGAAAAATTCGGCGGCACTATTTCCTATGACTCTTATGCAACTCTTGAAAAAGACTTTTTGGGCAAAAAACTCCACCCTGCAGACTTGAAGAATGCAGTGGCGGAAAAGCTGGTTAAGCTTTTAGAGCCTGCAAGAAAGCATTTTGCAAAGCCTAAAGCAAAAAAAATGTTGGAAGAACTTGAAGCCTTGAGCATTACGCACTAGCATCTTTGGAGGCAAAAGAGCACCAATCTTTAAATACTTAAAACCTTTTCTAAGATTAGGATTGGAAGATTTCGGGTTTTTTGAATGGCTTTGAAGGATGTCAACGGCTTTAATCCGTTGGAAGTGTTTTTTCACCCTAAAAAGACAGTAGAGGCTGCCTTGGAGTTTCCAAACATTTACACTGCAGTAGCCTTGATTCTCGCGCCCTGGGTTTTGGGAGTGATAGCATTTCTTGCCTTCGGCTTGAACGCGAGCTTTGCCTCGATCTCCGCAAGGATTGCAATCGCTGTCGGAGTCTTCTTTTTCCAGGCAGTCTTGATCTACTTAGTTGCGAAAGGCTTTGAAGGCAAGGGAAAAAACCTTTTCGAAGGAGTAGTGAGCGCTTTCTCGCTTACTCAAATGATTCCAATCGTGCTTACAATTTTCATGTTCCTGGCTTTGCTTTTCAACCCTTCAATTGCAGGCTTTGTGAAAGAATGGGCTGCAGGAGACATGCTCACGATAGACCTAGTGGACAATACTTTCAATGCCTTAGCCTCAAACATTATCTCAGGTTTTATCTTCCTGCTAATTGGGGCAATTCTTGTAATCTACCTTGGCTTTTTAGTGCTGTATCTGAACTACCTGGTGATAAAGCAAAGCACTAAAGCCAGCGTTTTTGTTTCAATAGTTTTAATGCTCGTTGTTTTCATAATTTCAAGCCTTGTGCAGCAAGTGCTTGAAGGCCTTGTTTTCTGAACCAGCTTTTTTTGCACAAAAGCGCAAGCTTTTTAATAATTACCTAATCAACAGGATTTTCACAGAATGCGGTTTTTTGAATGAAGGTAAAATGCCCAAAGTGCAAGGAAAAGTTTGACATTGACAAGAACTCCCACGACGAGGGCGACAGTGTGGAATGCCCTGAATGCGGAGCCTCCAGCATCATTGCTGTAAAGAAAGGCAACTTTCATTTAGAGCCTGAAGAAAGCAAGTATGACAAGTATGAAGAAGAGTTTCTCGGGGATGAAGATTACGAAGCCTGAAAAAAAGCCGTTGCAAAAGCCCCCCAAAGCCTAATAAAAGGCAGCAATCGGTTTAAATAATTCTTTTTCTTCTATTTTTGTCATGCCTTTTGAGAAACAGCATCAAAATCACAGGCGTTTGCCGCCAAGAATTGGACAGATGGATTTTGTTAGCGTGCAGAGAGCGCAAACCTCAAGAAAACTTAATGCTCTTCAAAACGCTCTTGAAAAAAAGGGCGAAATTTGTGAAAAGGAAGACTTGCTTTCAACTCTTTCAAGACAGTACAAGCCGCTTAAGAAACGGAAACTAGGCAGGCATTACTTAACTGCTGAAAATTTCAGAAAATATAAAGAATTGGAATCAAAGATTGAACTGCTTGTTAAAAGGCTTAGTTTTCTTGGAGTGCCGAAGGAAGAAATTGACGCAGTGATAAAAAAACCTTCTAGGAAAAGCAGGCTTTTGCTTTTCAAATTAGGAATCAAAGGCACGGTTGAAGCGCTTGCTGACACGCCAGCAAGGAAAGAAAAGCTTGAGGAAATAAGGCGTGAAGTCAAGGACTGGAATTTTGTAAACCCAGCTGACGAGGCAGATGTTAACTTTCATGCATTGGTTGAAATCAAGCACTGGCAGCTTGAAGGAAGATGGTAAAATGCCACTCAAGCTTTACAACACGCTCTCCAGAAAGAAGGAAGCCTTCAAGCCATTGAAGGGAAAGAGCGTTGGCTATTACACTTGCGGGCCGACAGTTTACAATTTCGCGCACATCGGCAATTTTCGCGCTTACAGCTTTCAGGATTTGCTGAAAAGATATTTGCGCTTCAAGGGCTTTCAGGTAAAGCATGCGATGAACATTACAGACGTTGATGACAAAACAATCCGCGATTCGCAAAAAGAAGGCATTCCTTTGAAAGAATTCACGCAACGCTATACCAGATCATTTTTTGAAGACATTGAAAAATTAAGGATTGAAAACGCCGACATTATAGTGCCTGCCACTGAAGTAATTCCAGAAATAGTTGAACTGATTAAGGCTTTGTTGAAGAAAGGCCTTGCCTACAAGAGCCCTGACGGAAGCGTTTACTATAACATAAAAAAATTCAAGCCTTACGGAAAGCTCTCAAAGCTAAAAATAAAAAAGCTAAAGGCAGGAGCTCGCGTAAGCCAGGACGAGTACGAGAAAGAGCAGGCGAGCGATTTTGCGCTATGGAAGGCCTGGGACTTGAATGACGGGAATGTTTTCTGGGAGACAGAGTTAGGCAAGGGAAGGCCAGGCTGGCATGTAGAATGCTCGGCAATAAGCATGAAATGCCTTGGAGAAAGCTTTGACATTCACTCTGGCGGAGTAGACTTGATTTTTCCGCACCATGAGAATGAAATAGCGCAAAGCCAAGCGGCAACAGGCAAAAGCTTTGTAAAATACTGGGTGCATTGCGGTTTTTTGCTTGTTGACGGAAAAAAAATGGCAAAGTCTGCAGGCAACTTTTACACTTTGCGCGATTTAAAGCTTGAGGAAAAAGGCTTTCGCGCATTGCGCTTTCTGCTCTTAAACTCGCATTACAGGCAGGAGCAAAACTTTACTTTCCAGGCCTTGAAGGATTGCGAAAACACTATTGGCAAAATTGACGAGTTTGTGGAGAAAGTCCAGGATGCTGGAGGGAAACAGGATGGAAAGATAGCTTCTGAAATCCTCAAAGCAAAAAAAGAAGTCGAGAAGGCATTGGATGATGATTTGAACGTTCCAAAAGCCTGGAGCGCTTTTTTTGGATTCCTGAAAAAAGCAAACTCAAAGCTTGACAAGAGAAAGATAAGCGCGAAGAATTCTCAAGAAATAATTGCATTCCTGAAAGAGCTTGATTCAATATTGCCTATATTCAAGTTCGGCTTTGTGCAGGAAATTCCTGAAGAGGTGCAAAGGCTTGCGGAAGAGCGGGAAAATGCCAGAAAGGCTGAAGACTGGAAGAGAGCGGACGAAATTCGTTCGCAAATCCTTGCAAAAGGCTATAGAGTTGATGACACTCAAGAAGGCACCAGAGTGAAAAAAGCCGAAAGCTAAAAACCAAACAATACTTTTTTTAACCCCAAATCCTTAATTCTTCGCAGGCTTTTCAAAATGGCTTTTGACATTGTTTTCAGCTTTGGCATCATAATGATAGCAAGCACGATAGTTGCTCTGGTGGCGAGAAAGCTGAAACAGCCCTTGCTCCTGGCATACCTTATTACCGGAGTCATAATAGGCCCTTTGGCTTTAGGCCTTGTTTCAAACACGCAGGACATTCTTGTATTTTCAGAGCTTGGAGTGGCATTTTTGCTTTTTGCGATTGGGATAGAGTCTAACTTTTCAAAGCTTTTCAGGATGAAATATTTGATAGTTTTCGGCTCTCTACTGCAGGTTGCTGTAACAACTGCCATTGTCTTTGCCTTGATGGGGGTTTTGGGCTTTGGATTTATTGAATCTTTGTACGTTGGCTTGATTCTTGCGTTCAGCAGCACTGTAATTGCTGTGAAATACTTGAGCGACAAGAACCAAATCAACACCTTGCACGGAAGGCTGATTATTGGTTTTGCTATAGTGCAGGACTTGGTTGCTGTAATGCTACTGCCATTGCTTGCAAGGCCTGAAACTATTTTTGACATTGGCTTGCTCTCAGGCTTTTTAATCGGCTTGGCTGTTCTTTTTGTTCTTGCTGTTTTGCTGAACAAGCTCTTGCTTCCAAGGCTTCTCAAAAGCAACGCGAAAAACCAGGAGCTTTTTTTCCTGATAGTGATTTCGACCGGCCTTTGCTTCATGTACGTTGCCAATCTTGTGAATTTTTCAATTGCTGTCGGAGCCTTCATTGGAGGCTTGACCTTGAGCAACCTTCCTTACAATACCGAAGCCTTAAGCAGGATTAGGGGATTGAGGGATTTTTTCACCACAATCTTTTTTGTTTCCTTGGGAATGCAGCTTACCTTAAGCATTGCTGCCTTTCCAATAGCCTTGGCTGTCTTGATGTTCCTTACAGTATACTTGCTTAACCCGCTAATCTACTATCTCATAACATATTTTGCAGGCTATGGTAGCAGGAATGCATTGACTGTCGGCTTGGCTTTAGAGCAGGCTTCAGAATTCTCTTTCATTCTCGCAGCCCAGGCCTTAATGCTTGGCCAGATGTCGCAAGGCGTTTATTCAGTCGCAATTCTTGTAATAGTTGTTTCAATGGCCACAACGCCTTACATGCTTGAAAGCTCCAGCAAGGCTTATTCTTTCCTTCATTCTGTCTTCAAAAGGCTTTTCCCGAAATACTCAAGCAAGAAATTCAACCGCAAGCTTAAAGAGCTTGAATACTTGCCCAAAGAAGAGCTTGAAGGCCACATAGTGATTTTAGGCTCTGGAGTTTTCGGAAACAGCGTTGCTGCAGTATTGCGGAATTACGCAACAGTTGTTTTAATAGACCACAATCCGTCAAACATTCTTTCAAACATCAAGAAAAGGCTTTACAGCGTTTACGGAAACGGAGAAAGCGAGGAAGTCTGGCAGAAGGCAAACATTGAAGGCGCAAAGATAGTAATAAGCACTATTCCTGACACTCGCGCAGCCATGTCGATTATAAAAAGGCTTAGGGAAGCCAATGAAAAATCTGTGATTTTTGCAAGAGCGCACAATTTTGAAGAGGCCTTGCAAATGTACAAGCTTGGAGTTGAATCTGTAATAATGCCTCAAGTGTTGGGAAGCAACGAATGCATAAGGCAGATTCAAAACTTCCTCAACACTGGAAAAACGATTTCCTCAAAGCTCAAGAACGAGTTCATAAACTATTTGAAAGGAAAAGCAGCCCTTGAGAGAAAATACTCCTAACTTTCTCCCTTGATTATTTTTGCCTCAATCCTGTGCGCGTCCTTTATGATTTCCTTGAACAATGCTTCAACAAGTTCAGGGTTCAAGGAATTCTGTTCAGCAAGCTTTCTCTTTGCCTCTAAAAGCTGCTTTTCCCTCTCAGGCTGGAATTGCTCTATGTGGTTTGTTTTCTTGAACTCCGCAACTTTAGGGATTAAGCTCATTCTTTCAGCAAGAATCATCACTAATGCATTGTCCAATCTATCCAAGTGCTCCCTTAATTCCTTCAAGTCCATTCAGATTACCTCAAAGCTTCCCAAAATCTTCAGGCTGTCGCAATGCCTTCCCAACTCTTCAAGCGCTTTCTTCACGTTTTCGCTCTCTTGAGAGCCTTCAAAGTCTACAAAGAACACGTAATGCCACGCGTCTTTTTTTGAAGGCCTGCTTTCAATCTTTGTCATGTTCACTCCAAAATCCTTCAACGCCTTCAAAGCATCAAACAAGGCTCCGGGCTTGTGCTTTGTCGAGAAAAGAATCGAGGTCTTGACTTTTCCTGAAGGCTTTGCTGCCTTTTTTGAGATGACAACAAACCTTGTTTGATTGTTCGGATTGTCCTGGATGTTTTCCGCAATAATGTTAAGCCCGAACTTTCTCGCTGCCAGAAGGCTTGAGATTGCCGCAGAGTTTGGAATTCCAGCAACGCTTTCTGCGGCTTTTGCAGTACTTGAGCTTTCTGAAAGCTCAACCTCGGGCAGGTTTTTCTGAAGCCACTGCCTGCACTGTGCCAATCCTTGAGGGTGCGAGAAAACAATTTTCACTTCCTTCAGCGAGCCTGCTTTTGAAACAAGCTGGTGCTCTATCTTCATGGAAGTTTCCTTGACTATCTTCAACTCGCCTTCAGCCAGCAAGTCTAGGTTAACATTTACAGAGCCTTCGGTCGAGTTTTCAATAGGCACTACCCCAAACTCTGCCTTTCCTTCCTCCACAATCCTGAAAATGTCCTGAAAGCTTTTTTCAGGCACTATTTTTGCGTTCGGGAAAAGCTTTAATGCTGCAGCGTGCGAAAAGCTCGCTTCAGGCCCCAAATACGCAACCTTTGCTGTTTCAGCCATGTTTCCTTCAGCTATTTTAAAAACAATACTTATTTTAATCCTTAAACATGCTTCCTGACAGTAAGGGCGCAATTTTGGTTTTCCTGACAGCCATTATAAGCGGCTTTTCCATATACCTGAACAAGTTTGCAGTCTCAGGCTTCAACCCTTTCATTCTCACTGCCTTGAAAAATTCCCTCGTAGCCTTACTTCTCCTTTCCGCCATTCTCCTCTTCCTGAAATTCTCCAGCTTTAAACAGCTTTCAAAAAAAGACTGGCTCCTGCTCTCCATGATCGGAATTTCAGGCGGAGGCATTGCATTCCTTTTATTCTTTTACGGCTTGAGCCTTACAAGCGCTGTAAATTCAGGCTTTTTGCACAAGACGATTTTCATTTTCGCGAGCTTTTTCGCGCTCGTGCTTTTGAAGGAAAAAATCAGCAAAAAGCTTTTCTTTTCAGGCCTTGCTGCTTTTGCTGGCTTGCTATTGCTTTTCGGTCTGCAAATA
>DUFJ01000004.1:4611-6879 GCA_013331925.1 Candidatus Iainarchaeum sp. | reverse complement strand
GTAATCAACCAGAACATAAGCGGAGCCGCGCATTCCGGCCTCGTGAACCAATGCACCGGGGTCTTCCTCCAAATGAACCCTCCTTATGCGGATTTTTTTCCCGCTGTCAAGCAGTATGAAACCGTTTCTCCCCAAGGGCACCTCGTACTGGCTTATCTGGAAATTTTTCGCGAGGTCAGGGTAAAAATAAGTTTTCCTTGAGAAAACAATGCCGTTTTCAATTTGGCAATTCAGGGCAAGGGCCAATTTAAGTGCGTAATCAACGGCTTTCCTGTTCAGCACGGGCTTGCTGCCCGGATGGCCCAAACACACGGGGCACGTGGCGCTGTTGGGTTCCGCTTCCTTTGCAACCACAGGACAGGGGCAAAACAGCTTGCTTTCAGTGTCCAGGGGCAGGTGCAGCTCAAGCCCGCAGATGAATTCGCCCATGAAATAGATATTCTTGGATTAGGTTTAATTAGGTTTTTATTTCAAAGACTTCGGATAATATGGGCAAAGGTTTAAGCCGAGAGCGCCCAGTCGCAGGAAAAAAATCCCTATAGGAGGTGGCTGAAGAGTATTATGGTTAAGCCGAAAAGATGAGCAAAAAGCTTATTAATAACCTAAAAGTTGTTTTTTATATGAATAAAGGCGTTAAATCTCCTGAAAATCTTTTGAAATTTTTTAGTGACCCTGGAGATATATTTCCGAAAGAGTGCAGTATGGAGGATATAGAAAAGCTATCTCAGGAAAGAATCAATACTCTTAGAAGTGCTGATGAAAAGTTTGTTAGGGGCTATTTAAACGGTTTTTATAGAATTATAAATACTAAAATGCAACATCGCAGACCAGGTCGCGATCATTTATCAACACCAGAAAATCTAAGCAAGGGAGAGATATTAGGCTTAATAGATGCTATAGAAAATCATTACATTAGGATATTAAAGTCCAAAAACGGGAATATTTTGTTAAACGAACTAGTTACTTTGACAATGACTAACGCAGACAGATATCGAAATTATGCTGAGGCAACTCATTCCATCCCACGAATGGAACGAGGACTTGGACATCATGAAGCATTACCGCTTTTTAATCAATTTGCGCTTGAACTCATCGGACATAACTTGTCTGGAAGCACTATGCGAAACGAAGGCGCCCATTTATATCCTCTTGCAAGAAGACCTAAAAAAAGAGTTTTGCCTGTAAGAAGGCTAAGATAACTTATAGGTTTTCATTCAGCTCTATGCGACAAAGCCTGAAGAGCGTTGATTTTGATGGACTGGATTTTGGCAGCTTTGGCTGCGTCCTTTCTCTTCAGCATTAGCTTGCTTATTGACAAGTATTTAATCGGCTATAGGCTGAAGGGCGCTGTTGGAACATTGATACTTTTTTCCTGCCTGATTGGAATCCCGACAGCTTTTTTCATTGCTTTGTTTAATCCCGCGGTGTTGAATGTTTCCCTTGTTGAAGCGGTTTTGCTGGTAGCTAACGGGATTCTTTTCATATCTTACTTGTTTCCTTACCTGTACGCATTGAATGATGAGGACGCTTCAACAGTTGTCCCGCTTTTCCAAACCATTCCTGTTTTTGGTGTTTTGCTTTCTTTCCTTGTTCTGGGGGAAACGCTCGCGTTCAACCAGATAATTGCTGTTTTGGTAGTTGTTGCAGGCAGCGTTGGCTTGACTGCGGAGTTCAAAAAGCGAAGGATTAAGGCAAGGCTGCTTGCCTTGATGCTTTCAGCAACTTTCATTGTTGCCTTAAGCACTGTATTTTTCAAGTTTTTCGCTTTACAGACTGATTTTTGGACAACGAGCTTTTGGCAGTACATTGGCTTTGGAATTGTCGGAATTTTTATTCTCCTGCTTTCGAGAAAAACCCGCAATCATTTTTCCAAAACCTTGAAAGAAAGCCCTTTCTCCCTGATGGCCTTGAACCTTGGGAACGAGCTGATCTACCTTGCGGGCTTGTTGATTTTGGATTTTGCCCTTCTTTTAGGCCCTGTTGCAATAATACAGCTTTTTGGAGCCTTGCAACCTTTTTTCATACTTTTCTTGAGCACTTTGATTGCAATTACATTTCCTGCATTGAGGTGGGAAAAAGTCGAGCGCAAGCTGCTTTTGCAGAAAGCAATTTCCATTATTGTCATTTTTTCAGGAATTGCAGTCTTGTTTTTAGGCTGATTTGAAGGCAAAGCTTTTTTACGAGAATCCTGAAAGGTCAACTTTTTCAATTTTCCATTCTATATTAGTGTCTTTTTCCAAACTATACTGGTTTATGCCTTTGTCAGCG
>DUFJ01000004.1:459-4597 GCA_013331925.1 Candidatus Iainarchaeum sp. | reverse complement strand
TCAAAAGCATTGCTTCCCTTGCCTGCTTCAACAATTTTTGACTCAGTGCTTCCGTTTGCTGTAATCTCAAAGCTTATTTTCACTTTTTCAGCGCTAGCGTTTGCACCATCAGTTTGACTCTGACTTGTACAGCCTGACACTAGAATGCTTGCCAGAATCAAGCTTGCTAACACTAACAATTTTGAATTCATCATTTCTCCTCCATTTTGAAAGCAAGGGTACCAAAAGCCTTGCAAATCCAGCATTCGTTACAGTGTGCACTAGGCTGAAAGGCAAAGATGCTGCAAAGTATAAAGGCAGCGTGAAGATTCCCAAAGCCCCAATCAATCCAATTCCCATGAAAGCTCCTGAAACATTCATCAAAGTTTCAAAGAATAATGTTCCAGCAACTGCCAATAGAATGAATTCTTTTGCGCCTATTTTTCTGGTTTTTCCGTAAAATCCCGCAAAGGCTCCCGGAACTGCGGCTCCCAATGCCTGGAAGATTGTCCAAGGGCCTTGCAGTCCCCAGATGAAAAAATTGCTTATAATGTAAGCGCTTCCTCCAAGCATGAATCCTTCCTTCATTCCAAAAAGCAGTCCTGCAAGGATTGCAAATGGAATTATTGGCTCTACTGAAGGAACATACTGCAACGCCACTCTTCCGAGGATTGCTGCTGAAAGCAGTGCGAGAAAAAACAAGAGTTCTTTAGTTTCCTTTTTTGCCTTGCCTTGCTTTACAAGCTTGGCTATTTTTTCCAAAACTTCCTGCCTTTTCTGCAATTGCACTGTCTGGGTTTTTTCTTTCATCATAAAACCATTTTTTCTAAAAGTTTAGCCCTGAAACTGTTAAAAAGGTTTTTGGTTGGATTTTGTGCACTCTCATTTTATTTCAACCCTTGCCTCGTTAGAATTTATTGAGTGGAAGCTCACGAACGCTTTTTCACTGCCTGTCTTGCAGGCCTTGAGCCTTACCGTTGTTTTCTCCAAAGGCTTCAACTGCATTGTAGAATTGCAGTTAGTGCATTCCAAAACCTTCAAGTTTTCCGAAGGGCTTACAAAAAGCCTCTCTGCATTTTCCTTCCCTGAATTTTCCACGTCAAACACAAGATAGAGATAGAGCGGGCATTGCTCAATGCTGTCCTCTACCAAATTCACGTCAAGCATAGTGTCCTGCAGCGCTTCCATTGAAAGCCTTGCGCTCACTCCACTTTCCTGGGTTTGCGTTTTCCCGCTGCTTTTTTGGCTTGCGCTTTCAGGCTGCAAGACTGAAAATCCGGTGATGCTAAAGTTTAAGGATTTTATTGAAACCAGCAAGATTATCGCAAGAGCCAGCGCGATTGCAATCGTCCGAGTTTTCACCATTTTGAAAGCCTTATCCTGAAACTCTTAAAACAACTTCAAGCGCTGCTTCTTCCACGCCTAATTCCAGAATGTTAGAGCCGATGCTTTCTGCAATCTGGTCTGATGTTACTCTCGCCTGGACATCATAGCTTCCNNCTTCTGAAAGAAGCCAGCCTGAAGGAATGCCAGAGAGCGAAACGTTCACGTTCTTTGCTTTTACGCTTCCATTGTTTTCAATCTCTATTGAAAATTTTACAACGCTGTTCAACCCAAGGCTTCCGTTTCCTGAGCCATTGCTGTCTTGTGAAACATTCAAGGGAAATTCCGCGCTGCTTAAAGCGACTATCGCAAATGCAGTGTCTATCGCGTTTGAGGGATTGCTGCTTCTTCCAAAGCTTCCGTCGCCGTTCTGCAATGTTTTCAGGCATTCTGCTGCCTTTCCGGAATTTTCCAGCTCATTTCCAGTCTTGAATGCAATGCTTCCCAAGGCAGTCCTGAAACCGTCGCTTATGCAGCCTTCGCTGTCCTGCCTTCCTGAAAGCCATTCAATAGCCTTTCCAGCGCTTTCGCTGCTTTCAGCTCCTGCAACTCCAAAAGCAATGAGCGCTTCTTCAGTAAAGTCAACGCTTTCACTAGCATCAGAAGCGTTATACCCAAAGCTTCCGTTGGAATGCTGTGCTGAAATCAAATAGTCTATTGGGGATTTTCCATCCTTTAAAGGAGCTTCAAGGCCTGCCTGCCTGAAGGCAAGCAAAGCCCAAGAGCTTGTGTCAACATCGCTTGTTGAAGAGCCGCTTTTAAAGCCGCCGTCATTTTGCTGATGTTCTTCCAATAATTCAACGCTTGTTTTTCCTGAAACATCANNTGCTTACCGCATTGCTTATCGCGCTTTCAGCGTCAATGTTGCTTGAAGCCGCAAGGCTTAGCGCTGAGAGAGCGATTGAATGCTGGAAAACATTGCTTCCAATCTCTCCATTGCTTTTTTGGAAGTCCAAGAGCCATTCGAAAGCGTCAGGAATCCTTCCGTCCAAATAATCAAGTGCAATGGCATCATTGTTTTCCGGAATAAAACTGCTTACCCCAACCATTGCTGGAGTGTTGTTGATGGAGAATTGCCAGTATTTTGAAAAATCCTCAGAAGCGCTTACTCCGTTTATAGAGTCTATGAACGCTGACTCTTTAACTCCGTCAGAATCAAAGTCATAGTATGAAACTCCAAGGCTTAATGCTGCAGAGCTTGCTGCCTGCATAATGGCAGTGAACGCATTTGCATCATCTACTGTAGTTATTGTTTGCTTAAAGTCTTGAAATCCTGAATTCAGGGGAAAGTTGAAAGAAACGCTTACCTCTTTTGCAATTGCTGCCTGCAGCAGGAGTGCAAAGAAAAAAAACAAAACAAGCTTTTTCATTCCTTCAATCCATTGCCTGCAAGTTTTTAAATACTTTCCATTATTGATAACAATCGTTGCCAAAACTGCAATAGTGCTTTCTGATGGACATTTTCAAAACATTAGGGAACGAAAACAGGGCGAAAATGCTCAAGGCCTTGATGAAGAAGAGCCTTCACATTACAGCCTTGGCCAGAGAGCTCGGCATTTCCGCGCCTGTTGCTTTAAGGCACGCGCGCATTTTAGAGGCTGCGGGCTTTATTGAAAGGCAAAAGGTAGGAAGCTCTCATGTCCTGAAAATCAATGAGTCAGCAGCCCCGAGGATTAGGAAGGCCTGGGTTTTGTTCGAAAAGCCTTTCACGCTGCAAGTCAAAAAGGGAACTCCAATGATTGAGGTGTTGAAGAAGGTTTCCGGAATCAAATTTGAGAATTCAAAAAAAGGCGCTGTTATTTCAGAAGTTGACGGAAAGAAAGGCTATTACCTTTATGAGGTTGATGGAAGGCTGCCTTCAGAATCAGTCAGCGAGTTTTTTGTTTCAAAAAATTCGACTGTAGAATTGAAGCTCCTGCAGCCAGTGATTGGAAAGAAAATAATAGTCAAGGTTATTTGATTTTTTTTGCGGTTAAAATCGCATAATTGCACAGCAATTATGCTTGAGCGCATGCCAACTGGGCGTGACAGTTGCCTCAGGGCGGATTTGAACCGCCGACGCCGAGCTATTTCAGGATTTTTTTTCCGTATGAAACTCGTGTTCTACCAGGCTGAACTACTGAGGCTTTTCAACAAACTACTGTAAAAAAAGCATTTTAAAGCCTTCAGGGCTTTTGAATCCTGCTCTTGACTTCAATCCTGCCGTTGTGCAGTATTATCCTGTCAGCATACCCGATGAACAGGCCTGTTTCTAAAACTCCCGCGATTGTTTTTGCCTGGAATTCCAAATCCTCAAGGCTGTAAATTTCATCGCATTCCACGTCAGCCAGGTAATGGCCTGTTTCTGTCCTGAAAGGCTGGGAGTTTTTTTCCCTCAGTTTTGCTTTTCCTAGCTTTTGCAGTTGCAGCAAGGTGCGCTGCCATCCAAAGGTTGAGATTTCGAAAGGAATGGTTCCGGAAATTTTTTCTACAAAGTTTTTTTCCTCTGCCAGGATAATAAGCTCTTCAGCGCTTTGCGCTATCATCTTGTCCCTTACAAGGCTGTTTGAGTTTCTTTTCACAAAATTGTAGTTTCTGTCCACAATGCTTGCGAATTCAAAAGCAGTGTCCACTTCATGCTCGTTGATGCTTGCTATCTCAAGCTTGAGCGAGCTGCAGAGCGTTGCAATCCTTAAGGATGTTGGAACTATCTTCAAGCCAAGCTCTTGCTCCTGGCTTTTCAAGGCTATTTTTTTCAATAGCTTTTCCCCAAGCTCGTCAGAGCCAATCGCCACTA
>DUFJ01000004.1:0-447 GCA_013331925.1 Candidatus Iainarchaeum sp. | reverse complement strand
TTAGAAACCAATTTAAATAGTTAAACACTATTTTTTAATAATGGCAATGGTTATCGCACAAGCAAGGAATAGGAAGCACGAATCGAGTTCTGGAATTCGGCAGAGACTGTTTGCTGGCCCAGAAGGAAAAGAGGCTCAAATCGCTCGGCTTGAAACACTGGAAGCTAGACAAAGAAAGGTCTTGGAAGAAGTTGCACAAAGATACAAAAGAAATCTTAAGGGCCGTTATAGAAGAACTCTTAATCAAAGTATTGGGCAGGTATTGCGTTTTGTTCCTGAAGATGTAATTCATAAAATTATGAGAAAACTTGATAGACAAGGTTCTTGTAATGGCATAACGCAGCTAAGAAACCGGCTTGCTGAGAAAATAATTATTCTGTCAGAGGAGTCCTTTAGAGAAATAGAGCAAGAATTCAGCCTAAAAAAAGGCAAAACCCTCGGCATTCA
>DUFJ01000055.1 GCA_013331925.1 Candidatus Iainarchaeum sp. | reverse complement strand
CTGAAAGGCTGGCGTTAATGTCGCGGATTTTTTTAAAAAAGAAAGTTCCGCTAGCTCCAGAGCCTGCAAGGAAGGTGCTGTTCAAAGCGTTGCCAACGCTTGCCGCAAGGACTCTTGCTTCAGAAAGCTCTTCATTAGAGGAAAGAAGTATGGAATTGTTCCTGTAAACTATAAACGCAAAGTTAAGGACTAGCAGCAAGGCGACAACTACAACTAGAAACTCTATAGTGATCTGGCCTTTCATTCTTAACTGCCTCCAACGCTAAGGTTCAGGTCAACGCTCGCAACATTAAAGCCGTCGCTGAATGTTAGAAAGCCGGAATAAACTCCGGAAGCGTTGCTTGGAATGAAAAAGTCAACTGTCCTGTCAATGCAGCCTGGCTGCAGGAAATCAACAGGCTCCAGTTGGGAAAACCATTCTCCAGGCTGGCCTGTGGAACGGGAGAAAGAAATGTTTGAAAGCATTGCCTGGGAGTTGTTGCAAAGGCTCAAAAGCCTGGAGCCAGCAGTTCCTGGAGAGAATTCTGAAGAAATTTCCGAGGGAAAGACAGCAAGGACTCCAGTCCCTGAAACCTCAAAAAACAAGGGAATTTCAAAATAGTCAATTCCTTGGGCAGTAGAGCCATTGACTGTTATCTTTCCAGCATAAGTTCCTGAAGCTGTTGGCTTTGAGGAGAAAAGCATTTGGATTGTTTCAGAAGAGCCTGCATTCAGGTCAAAAGAGGAAGAAGGGGAAAAGCTTGCGGAAACGTCTTCAGAGCTTAGCTGCTTTTGCATGGAGATTGAAACAAGGCTTTGGGAATGATTTTTCAAAACAAGGAATTCCTGCACGCTGCTTCCCTTGTTCAAGCGTAAAAAGAAGGAAGACTTGTCTGGGGAAAAGCCAACTGGCTCAATGTTTACTGAATTGTTCAAGGAAGAAATTTTCACAGCGTTAGTGCCTGGGTTTGAAGGCAGAGAGCCCTCAAGCTGGAATTCTAAAGTTTTAAAAAAAGCCCTGCCCGAAAGGGAGTAAATTATTGAATTGTTTTCAATCCTTGAAGATTCTGAATCAATTCCTTCAGGAAGGCGCAAAGCAACAATTTTTTCAACCCCGTCTCCTTGAACGAAAACTTCTCTCGAAGCGTTTGCCAATAGTTCAACTGTCTGTTCAAGCTGCGTTTCACTGACTGAAGAATTAAAGCCGCCAATCTTCTGGTTTGCGAAAAAAACAACTCCAGCAAACGCAGCAAGAGAGACTGAAAGAATCACAAGCAGTTCAATGCTTGACTGGCCCTTGAAGAAAAGCCTTCGCAAAAAAACACCCTTCCTGAAGAAATGCAAAAAATCATTCGACCATTGCCTTGAGCTGCAGGACATCAAAGTTTTCCTCGTTGCCCACCTTTACCTCTCCGAAAAAAGTGCTTTCGGAAATCAAGGGCGGAATCGTAAGAGAGATTTCCCTGTCAACGCAGCTTCCTCCAGAGACTGAATCAATTCCTTGCAAGCCCTCAAGCCAGTAAGCAGCAAGCTTTGAAACAAGCTCCGAATACCTTACAGCATAAACCGAAGAATCATCAGTGCCGAAAAAAGCCAGGTCTTCGAATGAGAAAACAGACTGCATGAAAGTGCCTGCAGAAGAACTGAAGGTCTGGAATAATTCTGGATTGCTGTAAAAGAAAAGCCCTGAATCAGCAGCAGCGATTGCAAGAAAATTGCTTTCAGGGCTTGAGGCAAGCTGCTTGACGCTTGAAAAGCTTTCAGAAATTATTGAATGCAGGGAAAAATCCCCCAAGTCATAAACCAGCACCTTTCCGTCTTGAGTGCCAGCGTAGAGNNGCAAAAACAAACTGGCTGTTTGCTGCAAGAGAAGCCAGGGATTCTTGAGAGACAGCGGTCTGGCTTTCAAACTCCAAAGAGCCTTTATTCCAGGCTCTCAAAAAGCCGTCAGCAGAAGCAGCATAAATGAAAGAGCTGTCAACAGTTATTGAAAGAATCTGGCTTTGCGATTCCTGCAGCTCTTTCACTAAAGAAAAGTTCGCCTTGCTGAAAACCAGGATTTTGCCGTCAGAGCTTGCTGCAAAAACATTTTCAGAATCGCTTGCAATTGAGCGGATAGCGCCAGAGCTTTCCGAAAGCTTTTTGAAAAAAGTCAGGTCAGGCATCCAGACAAGCAGGCTTCCGTCCTGCATTCCAGCATAAACAAAGTCAGAGTCAGCAAAAACCGCCCACACAATGCCGCCTTCAGACTTTGGAAGCTGTTTTGAGAAAAGCTCTGAAGGAGAGAACTCAATGCTTTCCAAAGCGCTCGAAGACTGGTTGCAAACCTTGAAAACTTTTGAAGCCTTGTCTCCAGGCTTTGCGTTAACGCTCCAGACAGAAGGAATGATGCGCAGGCTTCCTACAGAGGTCTTTGAAGCCCGGACCTCAACCATTACCGGAAGGGAAAGCTCTTCAGAATAATTGCTTCCAGAAACCTCAATCCTCAGCCTTCCTGTTTCTTGCCCTAAAGCCAAGGGCTTTGAGGTAAAATCCAGGCTTATTGCCTTTGACTCTGAAGGGTTCAGGGAAAAAGACAAGGGCTCGAACTCTAGGAAAGCGTTAACTGAATTCCAATCAGCAGAAACATTCACTGAAAGAACATCAAGGCTTTCGCTTGAAATCTCCAAGGATTCTGAAAGAGACGCGTTCTGCAGCATCGTGACAAAAAAAGAATAATCGCTTAACGAAACCTTTGACTCGCCAATCCAAACATAATCAGCCCTTGCGTTAGCAAAAACAAACTGCTTTCCCTTCTGGCTCGGCAATGCGCCTTTCAAAACAACCTTAGAGCTTGAAGACACGGTGTTATCGTACAATTTCGCGAAAACAGTTTTCTCAAGAATTCCAGAGCTTGAAAGCTCTACGCTTTCAGGAATGAAAACCTGGATTCTTTTCTTGCTTCCAGGCCCTTGCACGAAAACATCATCAGCTGCTTTTGCAATGTCGTTCAATGAAAGCTGCGCAGAGTCAATTTCAGAGCGGACGCTGACATCTGATTTTTGCGAGAAAACAAAATAGCCGACAACGCCTGCCAAAAGCAGGCCGACTGCAAGAATGACCAAAAACTCAACGCTAGACTGCGCCTTGGCATTTGAAGGCATGATAGAAAAAGAAAATGTTGGTGTATTAAAATCTTACTAAAAAAATGGTTTTTTCACGCTTGAAAACTTTTCAAAACCATAAAAAGAGCTCAGTCTTTGGAGAGCGCTTCAGAACGCACCCTCAATCCTTTAGACTCAAAGCTTAAGGGAAAAACCCTTGTTGAATGGTTTGTGCCGCGCATTTTCAAAACCTCAACACTGTGCTCTCTCCCTGACTCCTTATCAGGCTTCAAATAATGCAAAGCAATTATCGCATCTGACAGGAAGCCAATGCTGCCCTCTCGAGTTTCAGAAACAGTCGGGGGCATTTCTGAAATAATCATTGAAGTGGTCTTCCAGTCATGCAATCTTTCAATGAAGGAAACAATGCTCTCGCGCCTCTGGTAATCATCCTTGAACAATAAAGTGTAAGCAGTAATGCTGTCAATCGCCAAGCGCTTTACCCCAAGGCTTTTGATTTCATCCTTTATCGCTCCGCCGCCTTCCTCAATCAATCCAGTCACTTGATGGGGCTTGAACTGCAAAACCTGGAACAATTTCTGCCTTTCCAGTTCTGAAAAATCCCAGCCAAAGCCAAAGGCATGCCTGTAAAGGCTTTCCTTTGTTTCTGCAAAAGGTATGAACAACCCGGGCTCTTTAAGGGAGAAAGCGCCGTAATGCAAGAACTGCAATGCAAAAGTCGTTTTTCCGCTTCCTGGAACTCCAACAACCAAAACCACGCTTCCTTTCTCCAAGCCTCCTTCCACAAGCCTGTCCAGGCCAGGAATGCCTGAAGGCGTTCTATAGACAGACAGGTCTGCAGGAATCGGCTTCTTGCCACTAACTTGCAAAAACTCTTCCAAATCAACCTCTTGCCTTGCACTCATCCAAAAAAACCTTCCTCAAACATTAACACAAGTCCAGACAATCTTTTCATTTGGGGTACCCGGACTTTTTACACTAGCAGTGCAAGCCACTTTTTTTCCGCAGTCAAATATAGAGGCGGCGTTAAAGTTGATATTGTTTACAAAATCAACAGAGACTGACTCTTGCTCTGGAACGCCTTCCTTAAAACTTGCGTTAACCCAGCGCGTTTGCACTTTTACTTTACAATCCTGCGCTGGCTTTCCTGCAACAAGCAGCAAAGGAATTTCAAAACTCAATTGCGAGCCTTTGGCTGAAAGGATAGAAAGCTGCGAGAGCTTTGAAGCAGTCAGCTCTGCAATGTCGCGCAACTGGTTTTGGGTTGCAATTTTTGACTGCGAAGCCTCAAAACCAGAAGTCATTGAAAGAATAATTTGAACCGCGACTAGGAAAACAAGCACCGCAACAATCAAATCCAGGCTGAACTGGCCTTTAGTATCCATAGCAACTCGGAAAAAACAAGGCTGAAAGAACTATAAAAAGCTATTCCTTCAGCTGCAAAATTTCCTTCACTTTCCTCGCCGCAAAGCCGTTAGGATTTTTGAAAAGAAAGCCTTCAAGCTGTGAAACATTATGCGTTTTCCTGACTTGAGAGGCTTTTTCAAAATCCACAACCACTGGAACTGGGTTTTTTCCCTCAATTCTTACAAGAATGTTCTTTCCCTTTCCAGCAAGCTGGCCATGGTCCAAATGCAGCTCATCCAAAGCCTTTGCCTGCTTCAAAAGCTCTTTTACAAAAAATTCCAAATCTTTCCTTGAAGGGCTTTGCTCAAGCCACTTTGAAAAAGCAGGACCTTCAATGAATTCCATCACAACGCAATTTTCCATTGGGTCAAAAGCGTAAAGCCTTGGGCCAATGCCTTTAGAGTTTGCCAGATAAAGGTTTGAAACCTCTTTGAAAAGCATGTGTTTGCGGCGAGAGCTTGCTTTCTCTTTCTTCAAGGCGAAAAAATTCCCTGAAGAAAGATGCTTTATCAGAAAGACCTCGCTGGAATGGCCTTTGGAAATCTTGCGCTCAAAAGAAAAGCCGTTTTCCTGCAGAAAACTTTCAAAACCCATTTGATCTCTTCCCTTAATGCCTTGCCAGTTTTTAAATGCAGTTAATTTAATATGCTTGTTTAAGAATAAAAGAAAGCATGCTCTATAAAATAGCTAACTTTTTCAGGCGAAGGCAGATTAGAAAAATAGCCTCTTCAATTGAAGAAAAAAGAAAAGAAAACTCCGCGCTTGCCAGGCATGAAATAGAACAGCTCTTGAAAAAAAAGAAAAGACTGCTTGAAAGAGTCGAATCCTCAATACCGCTTTCCCAGCGAAGAGGTGATTTGGAAAGAAAAGCCAGCCTGTTGCGGTCTAGGGTTGCCATTCATCCTAACGACCCTGGACTTAGGGCACAATTAGACGAAATTGAAAGCCAATACGCTCTCTTGCAAAGAAAAAAACCAACTGCTCTAACAAAAGATAAAGAAGTCCAAAGAACCCTGCAGGCGAAAATAAACGAGAGCGTAGGGGCTGCTGCACTGGCACGAATGAAAACAGGGCAGGTTTCAAAAAAAGCGCTTGAGCCAAGCGCCGAAGAGTTGCAATGGGCTCAAAAAATGGAAGAAAAGAAAAAAGCGCCCAAAGAAAGGAAAAAAGGCGAATTAAAGTAAGTTGATTCTTTAGAAAAAAGCACGGTTTTTTAGACAAAACCAGAACCTTTTTAAACATTCATATCCATCAATAATTTATAACTGTTTTTTAACGCTTTTTAATTGGAAGGAATTGAAAAAGGAGTGATAATAATGGCGGGAGAACAACAGCAACCGGTAATGTTTTTGAGCGACGGCTCCAAAAGAACAAGGGGAAGGGACGCGCAAAGAATCAACATCTTGATTGCAAAGGCAGTTGCCAATGCAGTAAAATCAACTTTAGGCCCTAAAGGAATGGACAAGATGCTGGTGGATGACTTGGGAGACATCACAATATCCA
>DUFJ01000056.1 GCA_013331925.1 Candidatus Iainarchaeum sp. | reverse complement strand
GCGACATTAACGCCAGCCTTTCAGGAAACGTCCTGCAGCTTTCCTCAAGCTCAGGCCTTGCGGATTTTACTCTAATAACTTCAAGCGTAAATTTTGAAGGCTTTGCCTTTAACGAAAGCCTGAATATTTACAACGATAATGGAGTGGTTGTTGTTGAAAAAAAGTAAAGGCCAGGTTTTTTCAGCAGACACCNNTACACAAGCCAGCTTTTTGAAAGGCAAAGCTCTTTTTTTGAAGAGCTTGAGCTGAAAACCCAAACTTTTAACGCTTTGTCAAGCCTTGTTGAAACAAAAGGCTTTCCTTCAAACTGGGAGTTCCAAAACATTCCTGAAATCAAGGCTTTTGGCATTGCCTCAAGCCCCGGTATTGTTGACAGCGCAAAGCTTGAAAGCTTTTTGCAAATTTCCCAGTCTGATTATGATTCTGTAAGGAAAACTCTCGGGCTTTCAAAATTCAACTATCGGCTTTCAATAAATGACTTGAACGGAGAGAGCGTTGCAATTGCAGGCTCTGATGCCAAGGGAATCTTTTCCTTCAAGGCCTCAAGGCTTGCCTTGCTTAATAACGAGGCAGTGCTTGTCTCGCTGGAGGCTTTCAAGTGAACTCCAAAGCCTTTGTGATTTCTTTTGACGCTGTCCTGGCATTGCTTGTTGTCTTTGCGTTTCTAGTCGCTTCCTTCTCCTTGATTTCTAGAGTCAGCGATTCTGGATTTAATGAAAGCTTCCTGCAGGCTTTTTCTTTTGACAGCTTGAAGGTTTTGGAAGCCAGCGGAAAACTCCAGCAGGCAGCGTTGGAGAACGACTCTTCAGGCATTGATTCTTTCCTGAATTCCCTTCCTTACTATTATTGCGCGAGGATTGATTTTTTTGAGCAAGGCTCAAGCGTTCCTTCAATCATTGCCTCAAAGCCAAACTGCAGGAACGTTCCATCAAACTCTTTTCTCGCAAGAAGGTTTTTTGCTGTTTCAATAAATTCAGAGCCTGTGTTTTACACCGCGGAGTTGAAATCATGGATTGCGGGGTGATTTAATGTTTAGGGCAGAAAAAGGATTTGTGCTTACGATTTCTGTTTTGATGATAGTGCTTTTTGCTTTCCTGTTCTCGCAGGCTTTTTCCCAAAGCTCTTTCAGGCAGGACGCTGTTTTTTCCCAATCTTCAAGCCTTGAAAAATCCGCCTTTCTAGCAGATAATGTTTCTTTTGAAGCAGCAGGCTTTCTTGGAGCAAGAGTTTTTTCTGAAAGCGATTCATCAAACAGCATAATCCACATCTCTGACTCTTTTTCACGGCCCTTGCGCTCAAAGCTTGCGGAATTGAAGGATTTTGCGGAAAATGATTTTGCAAAAGCANNTTTCTGACTTTTTTTCCCAACCCTTGCGTTCAAGACTTGTGGAATTAAAGGAGTTGGCGGAAAATGATTTCGCAAAAGCAAACAATGCAGGCATCTCGCTTGATGTTTCAGGCTTGTCTGACGGAACCGCAGAATTGTATTTTGAAAACCTTGCAGAATACGGCTTTACTTATGGAGAGCTTGAAATAGTTGATTTTTATTCCATTCAGCCTTCTGCGGAATTTTCCCGCATTGACTTGAATATTCAAAGCGCTGGCGCTCTTTCAGACGTCAATGCCTGGCAGTGGAATCCTGAAGGAAATTTGGAACTGAACCTTTACTATAAGGATTCCGCTGTTACAGTAAAAACTTCAGGAAGGCTTGACTCAAGTGCTGAAAACCTTTATGTTTTCAACTATGCTGGAGGCTCTTTGAGGGTTAGTGCTGGAAGCTTTGATGGAAGAGAGAATGCTTTAAGGATTGAAAAAGATTCAGGAGTTGATGACTTAATTCCATTCAGCCTTTCAGCTTTCTATCCATTGCAGGAAAGCCTTGAATATTACTACAACGGCGAGGCCAGTGTTGAGCAGCTTTCCTCGCAAAAAACCTCAAGGCTTGTTCCGTTAGCGCTTGAAAAATGATTAAGCTTTAATATTGTGAAATGTTATTTTTATTGAGAGTGGTTTTGAAGAATGCCAAAGTCGCAAGCTGCAGGGCTTTATGTCGAGCCAGTGATTGAAACAAACATTGACATTTTGATGAAGCTTTTGCAGGGGAAAAAATCAGTTTCTTTCTCTGACATTGCGAAAGAGTTAAAGTGGAGCATTTCAAGCATTGAAAAAGTCGGGAAAGCGCTTGAAGCCCAAGGCCTGCTTCGCCTTGAATACCCGAGCTCTTTCCTGCAAAGCCCAAAGGCTTTTTTCCTGAAGGCATTGCAGCAGCCTTCGGAAACTTTCGAAAGCAAGCAATTAGTCGACAGCTATGGGTTTGAGGTTGACTTTGTTCCTGCAAAGGTTTTCATTTTTTATTCCGAAACCGAGAAAAGGCCAGAATACAATGTCCAGATTCCGACTCTTGGAGTCTACACGCAGGTTTTCCTTGACTCCTTGAAGGACAACATTGCCAAAAGGCTTCCTGTAGAGCTTGCTGAGATTACTGACATTGCAAGAAATTCTGAATTAAAGCAAAAATTTCTCGCAATCGTAAAGCAGGAATTGCTAAACTACCTGAGCGATTTTTCCGATGAGGCTCTCGCATTGCTTGCTGGAAACCTTTTGCATTCAATGTACGGCTTGGGAAAGATAGAACTTTTGCTTGCTGACCCTTTGCTTGAAGAGGTTGCGATAAACTCCGCAAAAACTCCGGTAACTGTATATCACAGGAAGCACGGCTGGATGAAGACTAATATCCAGCTTTCAACAGAGGAGGAAGTTGCAAACTATTCTTCCCAAGTAGGCAGGAAGGTTGGAAGAGAGATAAACAATCTCTTTCCAATACTTGACGCGCATTTAGTGACAGGAGACAGGGTTAATGCAACTTTATTCCCTATCTCAAGCTTTGGGAACACTATTACGATAAGGCGTTTTGCAAGGACTCCTTGGACAATGGTTGACTTGATTGGAAAAAGCAATGCATTAAGCACGGAGATTGCCGCAATGCTCTGGCAGGCAGTGCAGTTTGAAATGAGCATTTTAGTGGCTGGAGGAACTGCTTCTGGAAAGACCTCGATGCTTAACGCCTTGTGCTCTCTAATCCCTTCCTATCACAGGATTATCTCAATAGAGGATGTTCGCGAGATTGAACTTCCTGATTATTTGAAATGGAACTGGGTTCCTTTAACAACTCGCAATCCAAACCCTGAAGGAGTCGGAGAGGTTTCAATGCTTGACTTAATGCAATCTTCGCTTAGGATGAGGCCTGACAGGCTTATTTTAGGGGAGGTAAGGAAGCAAAGAGAGGCCGAGGTTTTGTTTGAGGCATTGCACACTGGCCATTCTGTTTACAGCACCTTGCACGCTGACTCAAGCAGGCAGGCTTTAAGGCGCCTGACAGAAGCGCCCATAAGCATTCCTCCATTAGAGGTAGAGGCAATAGACTTGATTGCAGTGCAGTATCGTGATAGGCGAACTAATGTTAGGAAGACTTTTGAAATTTCAGAGCTTGAGGCAGGCAGCACTGAACAACAGCTTGAGGTAAACACTGTCTTCAAGTATTCAGTAAGGGATGACAGCTGGCAGCAGTTGAACCAGGCAGCAAAATATTTGCAGCAGTTGAACGTGCATACTGGAATGACCTCTAAGGAGGTTTCGCAAGATTTAGCCTTGAGAGAGGAAATTCTTGACTGGATGCTGGTGAACGGCTTTGGCTCAATCAATAACGTCGGGGAAGTGATGAGAGAGTTTTATTCCAATGCTTCAGGGCTGCAGGACGCTGTTGAGAAAAAAATTTCTCCGCAAAAGCATTTTGGCTTTGAATCCGGAAAAGGTGGGTGAATGCAAAGGCTGAAGTTTTTGCTTTTTTCAGAGTCAAGCGCTTCAAGCATCCAGCCATCATTGCTTCCGATAGGCTCTTTGCTTGAGAAAATTTTTTCAAGCACAAAAGATGACTTGAGGAAGGCAGAGTTAGAGCTTTCTGCAAAAAACTTTCTCACAGCCTGCTTTCTCTCCTCGCTTGCTTATGCTTTTTTTCTTTTTATCCTGACAGCCATAGTCGGCTTTCTTGCTGAAGGCTTTGATTTTTCCTTCTCTTTGCTTGCCGGCTTTTTGTTTTTCCTAATTTTCCTTGTTGTTACCTCGCTTTCCCCGAAAATTGTCGCAATGCAGCTTGCCTCTGAGATTGACCGAGATTTAGTGCTCGCATTGCGCTCTATCCTGGTGCAGGTAAGTTCCGGAAGCAGCTTGTATGATGCAATGGTGAATGCTGCAAAGTCAAATTATGGGATTGTTTCTTTCGAGTTCAAGAAAGTTGTTCAAAGCATTAATTCAGGGGATTCTGAAGTGCAGGCTTTGGAAAAGATTGCCTTGAACTCAAGGTCTGAATACCTGAGCAAGGCCTGCTGGCAAATCCTTACAGCTCTCCGTTCTGGAAGCAGCCTTGCGAATTCAATAAGCTCTGTGATAGATTTGCTCTTGAACGAGCAGGAGAGAAGCATTAAAAGCTATTCTTCAGAGCTGAATCTTTTCGTTCTCTTATACCTGCTTTTTGCAGCAGCTGTTCCGACTCTTGGAGTTACGTTCATGGTTATTTTTTCCTCCCTTGGGGGAACAAGCGTTGGAAGCGTTGAGATTTTTGAAATCATCCTTGCAGCTTTCGCTACTCAAATAGTCCTGATTGGTTTTATTAAGGCACGAACGCCTAAGGTTTTGGAGTAGGTGAGAGAATGGGTTTTGAATCTTTTTCAAGCTTTGTTCCGAAATCAGCGAGAGATTATTTTTCAAGAATGCTTTCTGTTTCAGGAACTGACGCTGACGTTCAGGACTGGACTGGAAGGAAGGCATTGCTTTCAATAGTTGTTTCAGTAATTGTTTTCTTTGTTCTTGTTTTCGCATTCTCAAGTCTCGTGCGCTTTTTTGACTCCTTGACCTTGCTTGTTGTTTCAGTCCTTTGCGCAATCCTTGCGTATTTTGCTTCCCTGGAGTTTTCAAAACTCCTGCTATTCTACAAGGTTGAAGCCCGCGCGAGAAGCGTGGAGAACGTTCTCCCGGACTTCCTTCTCTTGACAGCCAACAACATCCGCTCTGGAGTCACTCCATTCTCTGCTTTTCGCCAGTCAGCAAGGCCTGAATTTGGCGTGTTATCCGAAGAGGTAAAAGTTGCTGCTGCAAAATCTTTAGGAACGCAGTCTTTTGAGAAAGCCTTGAGGCAGTTGAGCGAGAGTGTTGATTCCAGAATGTTAAAGGACACTGTTGGATTGTTCGCGCAAAGCCTTCGTTCTGGAAGCCAGCTTGCTAAGCTTTTGGAAAACTCCGCATTGGATTTGAGGAAAATCCAGGAATTGCGCAAGGAGCTTGTGACAAGCGTTAAAACTTACGTGTTGTTTGTAGCTTTCGTTGCCTTGATTGCTACTCCCTTATTGCTTGCAATCTCTATACAATTCCTTTCAATGCTTCAAGGAGTTCAGGCTGGAGAAAGCGTTTCAGGAACAGTAAACCAGTTTTCTTTCCTTTCCCCAAAAATTGGCATTGACGCTGCTTTCATGCAAAACCTTGCCTTGCTCTTGCTTTCTGGAAATGCCTTGCTCGCAGGCTTGCTCTTGGGAGTGTTGAACAGGGGGAAGGCAAGGCACGGCTTGAAGTATTTCCCTTTGCTGCTTGTTGCTTCAATCCTTGCGTTCTTCATTTTCCAAAACTTCGTGATTGGGTTTTTCTCAAGCTTTTTCATTCCTGCTTAGGAAAACGATAGTATTTTAAATCTGGAAATGGTTGTTTTTTGTGAACTGCATGAAAGAGAAAGGCCAGGGAACTTTGGAGTATTTGATACTGCTTTCAGTGATTTTGATAATTGCTTTTGTTGTAGCAACGCAGGTTTTGAAGCTTGGAAGCAATCCTCAAATCAACGAGGAGCAGAGCAGGATTTACTGGACAACGCAAGCCACGCCGATTTCAATCCCAGAATATTCCATCACCAGCTCTGGCGCGCAAATAGTTTTGCAAAACAATTCCAACCAGGTCATTACAGTAACAGACCTGAACCTTGGGGGAACTTTGATAGTTTCAAGCCCTGCAAGCATTAATCCCGGAAGCAAGCAGACAGTAAGCAGCACCTCCCTAAAATGCACTGCTGGCTCTTCCTTCTCCTACAAAGTCCGCATTACCTACAATACAGAAAGCCTGACCAATGTCCCTTTTGAGGGCAGGGAAAATCTTGTAGGAAACTGCGCTGCTTGAGAAAGCAAAAATATTTTGGTTTTTTTTAAGGCCTGAAGAAATAATGAAGCTTTTTGGAACTTTTAAAACAAAAAAGCCAACTCAAAAAATAAAAGATGAATTGAGAAAGGGTTGGAAGTAACTAGCGGTTTGCTTTGTTGATTTTCTCGGACCTTTATTCTCTCGTTACAAAAATATTACGAAAACCCGCCTTCTCGTTACATTAACGTAACGCTTTTAATAACACCAGAATTCTGCGCGGTCTAAAAGACCTGCAGTCACACCAAAGGAGCCATAGGAGTAACAACCCCTATTTCATTTCTTCGATTAGTTTGTTTAGCTGTTTGAGGGTTTTTTCCGCGAATTCTGGGAATCCTTTGTTTAGTGGGGTTATTATTAGGCTTTCTTCTTGCCCGAGGTTGACTTTTTCTTCAAACTTTTTGCTTTCAAGGTTTTGCGAGTATTTCAAGTATTTGAGCATGAATTTTGTTTTTTCTATCGCGAGCTTTTTTATTGAATTCATGGTTATTCCTTTTTTTGAAAGCATGTACAAGTCTATTACGTCTCTTGTTTTGAGGCCTCTTCTTGTCAGCAGCGCGCGAATTTTTTCTGAAGCAATTTCTTCCAAACTGTAACAGTAGAGTTTTGTGGTCGTGGTTGCGAGTTTGTAGTGTTGTGGAAAGTCCAGCATTAATTGTTTTTCGTGTTCTTTAGCTAATGGTTTTATTTCAAGCTTTTTTGGAGAATTTTTCAGGATTTCGTGAAAGTTTATTTGAATTTTTACGAATGACTCGTTGCTTGTTATTGTTGAAGTGTACCAGAATTTGAAGGTTGTGAACCTGTTGCTTCCGCCTAATTGAATGTAGTGATTGTTGTGTTTTTCTGGCTTAAAGTCTAATTCTTGATTTTTCGCAATTGTAGAAAACAGGCGGGCTAGTTTTGTAACTTCTGTGGATATTGCTTTTCTAGATTGTTTTTGTGATTTTTGTTTGAAAATGTCTTGTTTGATGCGGGTGAAGTCCAAGTCTTCTGAAAAGCGGTAGTAGCCAAAGTGTGCTTTGGTTAGGCAGGTTCCACCTTTGAAAACGTAATTTTCAGCAAAGTGTTCTGAATTGCCTAATCCTGAAAGCAGTCCTTGCAAGTACAAGTCTTTTTCTATTAGTTGCTCGTTTTCTATTTTGAGTTTTTGTGAAAGCCAGCCTATCATTTCTTTGGGAATCATAGCATTTCCTCTGCAAGTTTTCTCACATTTTTGCTATAGTTTTTGGAGTATTTTCTGATTTTGGTTTTTGAAGCTGTTTCAAACCATTCAATCAGCTCGTCTTTTATTGCCTTGTCGCTTCTTCCAGAATATTTTCTCAAGTAAATCAAGTCAAGCAAGGTCTTTTCCAAATCAGAGTAAGGGATTTTGCCTTTTTTAATTCCAAAACCAAGCAGTTCTTTCTTTACTTTCGCGAATTTTACTTTATGGCCTAAAATTTTGAATGGTTTTGAACGGAAAATCTTGTCTGAAATAATGTAGTCTATTGTGAAAAACTCGTGCGTGATATTGTTCAGTTTTATTGCAGTTTCTAAGCCAGCGTACCAGTTTTTTACGCCCTTATACTCTAAAGCTTTTGCAATGGCTTCCAAATGGTATGGCTTTCCGGTTTTCAGCTTTCTTTCCTCAATGCTTGGAACATAAAAAAAACCTCGCAAGATTCTAATAATGTAGTTGTATTTTCCTAAATATTTTATTGCGGAAACGTAAGGAATTCCTAAAATCGCGCAGTAGCTCTTAATGTCCTTTTCAGAAACATACCTTTCCTTGTTTAAAAGTAATTTTCGGACCAAAATTGAATAATTCATTTATATCACAATTATACTACTATGGGAGAATTATAATATAAACTTAACCCCGGTTTGTGTGTAAGTAAATTTGCATATTTATAAACCCTAATTATGTGCTGTTTGCCATTAAACTTGCATTATCCACAAAGCAAGTAATTTATAAACCTGGCAAATACTGCCGATTTTGTCACATAATTAACTTATCTTACAATTTTCAGAAACCCCTCAAAACCGCGTTTGTTGCATCTTATTTTCTGGTAAAGTTTAATAAGCTTGAATAATTATTATATAGTGGTTTTTGGAGAAGAGTGGTCGCTGTTGCATAGTGGGGGAAAGTTTCTACTCTTAGCGGTTTTCCTGTTGTTTTTTTCCAGCCTTGCCTTTGCACTGCCCCCTTCACTTACAGGAATTAGCGCTCCCACAGTCCAGCAAAACTCCCTGCAAACCCTCACTCCGCAAGGCTTGACTCAAGCCCAGGGCAATCCCTTGAACTTTTACTGCTGCGTTTCCCAAGACAATTCCTGCATTCCGTCCTCTTCCAATACTGTTTGCTCTAATCCAGGGTCTTTTTCAAGCCCTTACTCTTCAGCAAGCTGTTCTTTTACTGCCTCGCAAGCTTTAGGAGTTTACAACGCTCGCTGCAGAGCGGTTGATTCAATAACTGGAGAGCGTTCTGCAATAAAGGGTTCAAGCTTTGAAATAACTTCTTCAGTTCCTGCACAAGAGCCTTGCGAGAGGACTGAATTCTCCAATATTTTCTGCAATCCTGACGGCTCCAGGACTTCAGAGCTTTACACG
>DUFJ01000003.1 GCA_013331925.1 Candidatus Iainarchaeum sp. | reverse complement strand
CTGGGAAAGCTAACCACTAGACTACGGTCGCAAGACCGGAAAAACCTCTGTTCTAGCCAGTATTTGTTAATGCGTTTGTTTTAAAACCCAAAAGGTTTTGGGCCCGAAGAGAATTGAACTCTTTTCTGCTGCGTGTAAGGCAGCCATCCTAGCCGTTAGACTACAGGCCCCTTCTTTATTATTTAAAGCCTGTGATTTTTTATTAAAGTAGTATTTTGTTTTCAAACAGTTTTATACAAGAAAAGGCAGTAAAATTCATCCTGTTTTCTTCGGGGCTGGTTTTGCATTTACATTATTTTTAACTAGTTTTGCATTCGTTTTTTCAGGCTTGGCGTTCTTTATATTAAATTCCCTTAAAGCCCCATAGGCGCTGTCATACCATCCTTTCCTGAGGAAATACTCGAGTCCTTCAAGCGTTCTCTCGTGCCTTTTGACCTCTTTTGGATTAGCGCTGTTTGCAATATTTTTTACCCATTTTTTTAATTCTTCAGGCAATTTTATTAGGGCTTCTCTTTCTACTGGATTTGCTGGCTTAATCCTGCTGATTTTTGCCTCCAAGGTTGGTATGCTTTGCATGAGCCTGTATTTCATTGGCCGTGCCTGCTTAAGTTCTGCCCTAATTCTCTCAGCTTCCCTTCTTGCTCTCTCAAGTTTCATTTGCTCTTCTCGTTCTGTCCTTTGTTTCTCCCTTTGAAGCTCCAATAGTTTGGCAGTTTCATCCCCTTCATACAGCACAGTCAGTGTTTGCGGGTTTATCACTTTTATTGGCCCGTATGTTTGTTCCAGCTCTATTAGCTTTTCCCTGTTTTCCTCCCGCCTGAGATGTGCTCTTTCAACGCCTTTTTCAAACCTTTGAATTTCTCTCCAGCCCCATTTTTTCTTTGCTGCTTTTGCCATAGCCGCGGCTTTCCTGCTGTCTTCTTTATCCTTTGCTATTGCCTTGGCTTGCATCCAGGCTTTTGCTTCCGGAAAATCAAATTCTTTGCTTTTAGGGTCTATTGTTTCCCTTGTCCATGCAGGCCTTTCGGCTGGTTTTGCTTTAGCTTGAGGAATTGGCTTTTTCTTGCGCCAGCTGAACCATTTTCCGAAATTCAATCTGAAAGGCGGTCTGAAAGGCATGTCACTAATCTTTTGCCCTTCACTGTATAAATTGCTTTTCTTTTTTTCCCTTTTTAAATGTTCAGCGTTGACTTTAAGCACGGGTTTGTTGCTTGAGTGAATGGCTGGTTTACTGTAAAGGTTTAAATATTACGAAGTTTTAATGCTTTACAGGTGATTTGGAAAGTGCGTAGGATAATGTTTTTCAGGATTGGGGGCAAGAACTTGCATTTGCCAAAGCTTATTGGCGCTTTTCTTGTAGTTGCTTCTTTGCTGATGTTTTTCAATGCTGGAGCTTTGATGTTTGAGAGCTGGGATAATGTAAAATTCTTGAACAAGTGCTTGCAAGACCCTAACGCTTTTCCTCAAGGGTTCTGCCAGCAGAGCGCTTACTATGCGGGAGTGTTTGTAAGGCCTGACCAGGATTCTTTAGGAGTCAAGCAGACCTGGAGCCTGCTTTTGGAGCCTATTGCCAGCTTGTTCTTGTGGTTGATTGGCTTGCTTGTTGGCGCAATGCTTTACTTGAGCGGGAAAATAATTTTGCCTATTGAAGAGGCTGAGCGGATTATTTCAGAAAGGCCTTTGAGAAGGAAAAAGAAAAGATAGTTAGGCAGTGATTGCCAGCACTTTTATTTCCTTTTCTTTTTCTATTTTTCCTTTTTTCACTCCGACAATGGTTTTCACGCCTGCTTTTTTCGCTTCCTCAACGACTCTTTTTGTTATAATGCCGTCAAAGATTATTGCCTTTACGTTTTGGGCTTTTTTTAGCTCTTCAAGCATTTCCCTGACCTCTGTTTCCTGCACTTGCTGGTTTTCTGAGTTCAAAAACCTTGCTTTTAAGCTTCCTTTAAGCTCTTGCATTATTGGAGTGAAGGCTGCTAGTTCTTCAGCGCTTGCTTTCTCTTCAGAACTTTCCTGAATGGCTCTTGGCATTTCCTGCACTATGGAGCCTTGCTCTTGAAGAGTGTGGCTTTCAAATGCTGGGCTTTCAAACTCCTGCCTGAAAGTGCTTCTTTGGAAGCCTTGGTCTGGGTATGCGTTGCGGCTTCCGCCGTAGCCTGTTCCTCTTGGAAAGCCTCTTGTTTGCGCCCTTGGGATTCTCAAGCCTCTTCTTGCGCCTATTCCTCTAGGCATTCTTGGTTGGAATCTTGGAGCAAATCCTGGCTGGCGGTTGTAATGGTTTTCGCTTTTTGCTTTGAGGAATTCTTCAGGGGTTGCTTTCCTTCGCAACGCCATCACTATCTCTTTCCTTTGCAGCTCTTCCACTTCCTTGCCTTCAGGGGCTTGCGCTACTGAATCTACTTTTGTAAGCTCTACCATTTTTCTCACGTTAAGCTCTCCGCCCCTGTCTCCGTCAACAAAGAGTATTGTGTTTTTCTGCCTGCATAATTCCAGTAAAGTTCTTGGGGGCTTTGCTCCGCCCATTGCTATAACATTCCTTATTCCGTTCTTGAGCAGGTTTATGACATCAGCCCTTCCTTCCGCCACTATGATTGAATCCTCTTCCGTTATTCCNNTCCCTTATTCTTTCAGTGAACTCTTGCGTGTCCGGAATCTGCTCTGTCATCATTTTTTTCAGCAAGTCTTTGGCCCTTTCTTCAATGCCTTTTCTTTTTTCTTTCCTCACGTCTGCAATGTTTTTTGTCACGAACTTGCTTTCGAAAGGCCCTACCTTGTCCACGCTTTCCACTGCTGCTGCGAGAATGCTTGTTTCCACCATGTCAAGGCTGCTTGGTATGGAGAGTAAGCCTTTAGTCTTTCCCATGTTTGTGTTCTGGGTTATTTCAATCCTTCCAATCCTGCCGTTTTTTTGCAGCTCTCTCAAGTCAAGCTGTTCTCCGAGCAGGCCTTCGCTCTGGCCGAAAACCGCGCCTATAATGTCAGGCTTGTCCACTATTCCTTTAATCTCAAACTCTATTTCTATCATGTATTTTACGCTGTCTATGTATGTTTTTGCCATTTTTTTTATCACCTTTTTTGGCCAAAAAACAGCGTTTTTTCGAGAATCAGCCTTTTTCCAGGCTTTCCAGCTTTTCAGCAACTTTTTTCAATTCCGCGTTCACCAGAACGCGTTTTTTGCTGCTTGAAAATCCTGAAAGCAGAGTGCAGCTTGCTTGAAAGAATTCGCCTAGTTTTTTTTCAATTTCAGCATTTGCATTCCCTTTTTGCGGGAATGCCTTTACTTCAACTTCAATGGCATTCTGCCATTTGGAAAAGCCCTTGATTTTGAAATCAGGCTTTCCTGCATGAGCGTGAATGTTTAAAACAACGCCTTTTTTCCTGCTTTCCTGCAGGGGCGTTTTGCTGAATTCTTTCAAAAAACAAACCTGCGCTCTCTTTTTTGGTTCTCTGAACGCTATTTTTTGTTTTTTTTAAACTTTATAAAAAACCTTTCCAGGGAAACAGTTATTAATATATCACTTTCCAAGCCTTGTTTTGTAGGGTTTTTTTAATGCCTGCTTATAGGAAGGGAGCTAATGCAGAGAGAGAGCTGATTAAGATTTTGTGGAATAACGGCTTTGCTACCTTAAGGGCAGCAGGCTCTGGAGTCACTCCATTGCCTTCTCCGGATTTGGTTGCCTTGAGCGCCAAGAAAAAGCTTGGGTTTGAGTGCAAGGCCTGGAATTCCTCCTACCTTAACCTTTCCATAGAGCAGTTCCTGACCACAAAGCAGTGGTGCAGCATTGCCGGAGCGGATTTTTTCGTTGCGTGGAAGATTCCAAACAAGGGCTGGCTTTTCATAAAGCCGGAGAATTTTTCCCGAAGGGACAAGAGTTTCACCATCAGCCTGAAAAAAGCCCATGCAGTTTCCGTGCCTTTGACTGTAATTCTTGGAAAGCAGGCAGTGATTGAAAAGTGAGGCTTTTTTGAATGCTTGAGATAGAGTTTGTATTGCAGGAATTGCAGAAATTGCTTGCTAAGGAAAAGTCCTTGAGAGCTAAAAACCAGCTCGAGCAGGCGATAAATTCCTTGAAAGAGTACAATAAGCTTAAGAAAGAATTTTAGAAACTGCTTCTTTAGAAAGCGCTTGCCAGAAACACCAAGGTTACTCCGACCAGTGCAAGTATTAAAGTCACTATGAGGCTGTCAGGGCTTATTACCGCATTTGCTGGAATGAATTTTGTCACAAATAAGTAAAAGTCCAAGGCAAGAAAGGCTATTCCTACGAGCAGCAACAGTAAGCCTATTAGCCTGTTCCTTAACCCAATTCCCCTAATCTTCATCTCGTCCATGTCTATCTTTAACTGGCCTACCTGCTCTCCTAACTCGTTCAAAGCGTCCTTTACCCTGTCGCTTAATTCAGTGACCTTCCTGACATTGTCTCCAATCAGCTCTTGAAAGCTCTTGCTCTGGCCTGTTATTGCCTTCTCGTATTTTTGCACGTCCTGCATTACAAGCGTTGTTATTTTTTCCCTGCTTTTCTGGCCTGCTTTTTCGCCTTCCTCGCTGATGAATTTTACAAGGTTTGGCTTTTCCTTTTCAATATCATCCACTACAATCCTTGCGATCTCGCTCCTCAATAGCGCAAAAGTGTCTGCCTGTCCTAAAAGAAGCAGCCTTTTTGCTTTTTCAGGCTCTACGCCTAATTCCTTCAATGTTTGGACTATCTTCTCTTCAGGAACCCCTTCCGACACCATTTGCTGTATTAGCTCTATGATGCTTGCCTGGTTTTTCTGTTCAGCCATTCTTTCACTCTCATTCTATTATCTGCACTTGCTTTTCGACTCTTTTATTAAATTGCTCTCCGCTGATATTAAAGCTTACTGTTGCCTCTCCGGCCTTAGAGCCAGTAATCTTGAACTCTTGCGTTGTGCATTCGCTGCTTTTCAATTCAATGCTTCTTGCTGCGGGAACTGTTGTGAAGAATTCAGCGTCAAGCACTGTTTCAATCTTTACCTGTTTTGAATCCTGGAACTGGTTGCATATCGTGAGCTTGAAGCTGGCTTCAGAGCCTGCAAAAATCTTGTTCACTGCCTCAAGCTCTACCCTAAAATCTTCTGTTCCTGTTCCTTGCCCTTGGATTTGGATTTCCTTGGAAACCTCTAAGTGATAAGGCGCTCTTGCAACAAGCCTTATCTTTCCTTCAACAGCGTGGATTTCCGAAAGCTTCACTGCCTTTTCCTCGCTTGGCACCAGCTGCTGGATTGAGAGCACTTTTTTTTCACTGCCTGTGCTTTCAACCACGAAAACGTTAATGTCCCTTATGAGGTGCAGGCTGTTGTTTTTTACTAAAACCTCAAGCTCGCCTCCTGCTGTTTTTCCTTCAATGCTTATTCCAAGGTTGAAGAAAAGCAGGTATATGATTGCTATTCCAAACACTAGATACATTATTGCAAAAAACCTTGCAATCTTTCTCTTTCTCTCGTCCATGCTTGAGTGGAGGGAATTTGAATTAATTAAGTTTTTGCTTTTGGCTTTCGGGCTTTTTACAGCAGTTTCAGGTGTTTTGTGAACTTGTCTATCTCTTCCCCAATCCAGGGCCCTAGTCCCAAGGCAGTAATGCTTCCTTGCTCTACCTGCGTTCTTCCAGCATCCTTGATGAGTGCGGAGGGAATTGTTTTTTTCGCTTTTTCAAAAACTTCCAGCAGTTCTTTCTCGCCTTCAACTTTAAGAACTATTTTCGGCATGCCTTGCTTCAGCCATTGCTCCGCAAGAAAGCTGTCCTTTTGCTTTGCCTTCAAAAAGGCTTCTATCGAGGCATGGCTTGCCTGTGAGCAAAGCTTGCCTTTTCCCATTTTCAAGTCTGTCCTTAAAACCAAGACTTGCTTTAGAGCCATTTTTTTACTCGCTTTCAAGTTTTTTAAGGTGAGCTTTTTTGTCAANNTAGTCCTGCTTAAAGGCTGCTCGTAGCCTTTCAAGGTGTAGGCCCTGTTGTATTCTATCAGCGCCTTGTCTGAATTGCATCTTAAAAACCTGAACATTGGCTCGCTCTTTTCAGTCAGGTCAAATTGTTCTCCCTCTTCAGCTATTACCTCTTTTGCTGTAATCCTTTTAGGCTCTGTAGGCTTGCTCCAGCTCTGGCTCACTTCCTTCAAATCAAAAACAGCCTTCATGCTAAATGCCTCTTTTAAAAAAAGCTTTTTTCCAAGCTTAAGTATTACGCCAGCATCTTATTTAACCTTTTCCTAAGCCTTTAGCGAAAACTTTAATTCCCCTCCATTCCTTTTTAAACTATGCAAAAGCCTTTTAGGAAAAGCCTCACGGCAAACTCTAAGTTTGCTGTGCCTCGCAAAGCCTTTGCTTTGCAAGGTGGGAAAAATGCTTCGCCAAAGCTTTTGTTCGGAACAGCAGGCATTCCCCACTCATCCAAGAGCAAGTCTTCCGCAGGAGGCATTGAAAGAGTCAAAGAGTTAGGCCTGGATGCAATGGAGCTGGAGTTTGTTTACGGAGTGAAGATGGCTCCAGAGGCTGCTGGAAAGGTAAGGCAGGCGCAGGAAAAAACAAGCATCCAGCTTACAGTGCACGCTCCGTTCTACGTAAACCTTAACTCTTACGATAAGCAAAAGCTCGGCAATAGCAAGTATCACATTCTCCAATCTTGCAGGATTGCAAGCTTGTGCAATGCTGACTCTATCACATTTCACCCTGGATTTTACCAAAGCTCCACTCCTAAAGAAACTTTCAATGCTGTTGAAAAAGCAGTTCAGGAAATGCTAGCGGTTCTTGACAATGAAAAGCTGGAAATCACTCTTGCTCCTGAAACTACAGGCAAGCCTTCGCAGTTTGGCAGTTTGGAGGAATTGCTTGAGCTGCATTCAGCAAACCCTAGAGTAAAGCTTACTGTTGACTTTGCGCACTTGCACGCTAGAGGCAACGGCTGCCTGAAAAAGCAGGAGGATTTTGATTCAGTGCTTGAAAGGATTGAAAAATCAGACAAGGGCCTTTTGAAAGGCCTGCACATTCACGCTTCCGGAATCAATTATTCAGTAAAGGGCGAAAGAAACCATTTATTCCTCCAGGACAAGACCAATGACTTCCAATACAAGCTAATGCTTAATTCCTTGAAATCGTTCGGGGTTTCTGGAATTGTGATTTCCGAATCCCCAAACCCTGAAGTTGACGCATTGCTTTTGAAGAACGAGTTTGAAAAATTGTAAAGGCTTGTTTCTTAGTTTTAAACCTGTGCTTTTGCGAAGCATTAAAAAGCATTTTTTGACGCTTTTTATTTTATGGCTGATAATAAAAAGGCAGGCCAGCGTGTGGACTCAATTTTTGAGAAATTCGGAGAGTTCGTTACAAACACAATAAAGCGCTTTGCCGCCTTCCTGTTTTTCCTGTTCGGCTTGGGCGCTGTTTTTGGCGCTTTTTTTGCATCAAATCCGCTAGTCTTGTTCATTCCGTTTGCTATCGCTATTTTGGCGTATTACAGCAGGGATTTTGCGATAATAATCCTTGTATTGTTTTTCCTCGCGTTTTTCCTGATTCCTATCTAAGGTGTTTTTGAAATGGCTGAATTGATTATTTCAGGAAATGACTTCAAGGCTTTAAGCTCTGAAGTCCGAGTGCATATAATAAAACTGCTCGCTTCCCGCAATCACAACCTTACGGAGCTTTCCTCAAGGCTTAAGCTTTCAATGCCTAGCGTAAAGCAGCACATTGATGTCTTGCTTGCTACAGACTTGATAGTCCAGGCTGATGCAGGCCACAAATGGAAGTATTATTCCCTTTCAAGGAAGGGAAAAAAGCTTGTAGAGCCTTACAGCTCTCAAGTAATGATTGTTTTGGCAAGCTTTGTAGTCGGGGTTTTGGGGATTGCAATGATTGCCTATTCATTGCTTGGGTTTCAAGCGCTTGGGGTTTCGCAATCTTCTTTGAGTGCCTCGCAAGGCATTATTGCAGAAAACACTGTTGCCTCTGAAGCCTTGGGGGCTGTTGCAAAAGACGCTGTTGGGGCTGGCGGAGTGCAGGAAGCTTTGAACGCTTCTTCCGGAGTGCAGGCTTTTGCAGGCCTACCTTCCTGGCTGTTCTTGGTTATTGGAGTCCTGGTTTTGGCTTTTGCTTTCCTGCTTTTTAAGAGAAAGCTCGCGCTCTTTCGTTGAACAGCGATTCTCTCTCCTGCTTTTTTAATTTTTTCCATTAGTAAAAGCCTTGCATGAACTCTAGGGCTTTTTTCTCCAGCCTGCTTTCGATTGCATTCGCGTTTTTCCTTCTTTCCTTCCTTGCTTTTTCAACAGCCTCCCTGCTTTCCTTGAATACTGTTTTGAACGCTTCCTTGGAGCTTGAGAAAGCAAGCATGCAGCGTTCTATTGCGGAGCAGAACACTGATTTTTTGATTTCCAGGACTATCGAACTGCAGGCTTTGGAAAAGCAGCTTTCAAGCCATAAGCTTTCTGCCGCAATCCATTCAAACCTTGCCTCTTATTTTGCAAGGCTTGAAAGCCTTGAAGGCTTTTCCTTCTTTCAAACAGAGTATTATTTTCCAGACTATTCAAGGCTTTCGCAATCCCAAGCCATTCCATTCTTCTCTTTCAGCGATGAATTCAAAGTCAATGTCGTGAGGCTTGGAAAGCATTTGAGTCTGGTGACAGCAAGCTATTCCGGAGGCAAGAGCGGAAAAAGCCTTGTTTTTGCAAAAATTTCTCCAGCAAGGCAGGAATTGTTCTTTCTGATTCCTTTCAATTATACAATTAGAAAACTGGTGATTTCTTGAAAGCAAAAGGCACTGCCAGCCTTGAATTTTTGCTTTTCTTCCTGCTGCTTGTTTCAGTAATCTCGCTTTACCTGCATTCCTTAAGCTCGATTGATTCCAAAGCTGGACTCTCGCTTGATTTTTTCAAGGCTAAATCCAACGCTTTGGAATGCGCTTTTGCAGTTGACTCTTTAGGGGCCAGTGATGCTTCAGGCATTAAGGGAATTAATTTTGAGTGTTTTTCAGACTCTAATTTTTCAGTCAGTTCCAGCATTGGCGGAAAATCCTATACTGTTTTTGTCATTCCTTCCTCAAGCCTTTCTGTTTCAGATTCAGGGATTTCAATAATAGTGGAGGGCGCAAAGCATTATGCCTAAAGGAAGCATTTTTTCAGTGGACGTTTTGCTTGCGTTCCTGTTTTGCTCTTTTCTTTTTGCTTCCATAGCAAGTTCTGAATTTGGGTTTTTGCTCGAGGCTTCAGGCTTTTTCAAAAGCTTCGAGCTTGAGGAAAAGGCTTTGATGCTTACTGACTTTGCAGTGAAAAGCCGCAATCTTGAAAACCCTTTGCTTGGAAGCGCTTTTTTCGATCCTGAAAAGCGCAGGCTAGTGTCAAACCTTCTTGATTCTTCGCTTTTCCAATCCGCAAAGCCGGTTTCTTTCGGAAGCTTGCAGGTTTCCAGCTTTTCCCTTAATGCAAAAGGTTTTGGGAGAAAGCCTGTTTTTTTCAATCCCAAACTTGAGCTTTCTGGAAAATGCATCGCTGTGCAAAGGTTTGTAATGCTCTATCCTGAAATGCGCAAGGCTGTTTTGGAGATGGTTGTTTGTGAGAGCTGAAGGCTTTCTTTTTTCTTTAGAGGCATTGCTTGCCTTGCTGCTTTTTGCCTTGCTATTGCTTTCTTTCCCAAAAGCCCTGTTCCAGAAAACTTCCTTGGAAGAGCTTTACGTTCTGCAAAAGGCTGACGACTTGCTCAAGGTTTGGAGTGTTGAAAGGAATTTTTCAAAAGAAGAGCTGCTTTCAGACATTGCTTTTGTTTTTCCGGACAATTGCGTTGAGTTGCTTGTTGATGGAAAATCATTAAGCTCTTGCAATCCTTCCAACTCAAAAACAATTTCTGCCAATGCCTGGCTTCTTGGAGATTTTTTGAGCCCTTTTGAGATAAGGCTAGTTGTTCACTATTAGGATTTTTCCTCCCTCTTTCCTTAGCCTTAAGCTTATTTTTTCCTTCCCTTCAGCCTCAAAATCCTCAAAAATAGCGTTTGCTCTTCTTTCAAAAACCTTTTCCTTGCCTAAAGCCTTGCTTTCAACTCTTACCTCAATCCTTTCCTCGCTTGCTTTCAGCCTCCACTCAAGGCTTGGAAAAGCGCTTATTTCAGAACTGCTTCCTTCCTCGAAAACCATTAGCTTTTCTCCCTCGCTTTTTATTTTTTCAATGAATGCCTTTGCCTTTCCTGCCTCTATTGCAAGCATTGCATTGTTGTGGAATGCTGTAATGCTTGGAAGGATTATTGCAGTGGCTGCGAGCAATGCTGCAATCAGCAGCAGGTATTCAAGGCTTAGCTGTGCTTTCTGCCTCATGCTTAAAGCCAATTTCAGTCTATCTCGTCAATCTTGTCAAAGATTTCTTTAGTCTTATCGTCAATTTTTTTCGCGCCTGAGGTTGAGGTTTTCTGCAACTGGCTTACTAACACTAGCACTATTGCCACAACAGCTGCCAGCACTATGATTAGTTCTATTGAAAGCTGTGCTTTTTCTTCTCTTGAAAGCTTTCCTTTCATAATCCTTCAAGCCTTCAGGAATGTTTTAAAATCTTGGCTTGTTTTCGTTTTTCAACGATGGGCTTTTTCTTTTCTTGTTTTAAACCTTTTATAAATGAAAAGGCAGGAATCCATTGACTTGTTCTTCAGCTGGCTTACCATAAGCCTTGCCTTCAGCTGGCTTTTTTCAGGCCTTTCATTTCAAGGCGTTCTTGCAAGCTTTCCAATCGTTGGAATTGCTGTTGGCAGCGGTTTTGTGCTGCATGAGCTAGCGCACAGGTTTGTTGCGAAAAAATTCAAGGCTCACGCTTACTACAAGGCCTGGCCCTTTGGATTAGTTTTTGTCCTGATAACTGCAATTTTTGGTTTTATTTTTGCTGCCCCTGGAGCAGTTTACATTTACGGAGACCACATTGACAGAAAGAAGAACGGCATTATCAGCCTTGCTGGGCCTTTGACTAACATAGTGCTTGCTTTTGTGTTTTTGCTTTTCTTTCTTGCTTCGCAGAACGGCAGCTTTTTGTGGCTTGTTNNTGTTGGAACTTTAGGCTTCCAAATAAACTTGTGGCTTGCTCTCTTTAACTTGATTCCAATCCCTCCATTGGACGGAAGCAAGGTTTTTCTTTGGCAGCCTTTGGTTTGGGCAATTGTTTTCATTCCAGTGGCTGTTTTGGTTTTTTTACCCTGGGTTTTATTTTAGAGATTGGATAGTGCCTTAGGCTTTCTTTCTTTTGACTATTACTGTTATTGCGCCAGCAATCAAAAAGCTGGCTATTAAAACGATTATTTCATTTGCTAACAGGCCTTCCCACAAGATGCCTGTTTTGGACATGCTTTCTAGCTCTCCGGCAATTAATGTTCCGCCCCTGCTTTCAATCCTTGAAAGGAATGGAAATCCATAGAAAATATCGCAGCCGCTTCCTGCAATTGTTTTCCCTCCAATAACGTTGCTGCTGTTGTAGCATAATGATTCCAGAATTGGCGACTGGACGATATAAAAAGTTGCAGAAAGAATTAAAAAAGCTAAAATAAGAATGGCAGCAAAGAATTTTTTGTTTTGCCTTATTTCCTCTCTTGGCTTGAACAAGCATTCACTCTCCCTATCCAACATAGCTTAGCTTTACTTGCGAGAGCTTTTTCCTGAAGCCTTCATAGCTTTCTTCGGTCTCTTGCGAGAGGCTTGGCAGGGTTTTTTCCATTGCTTTTTCAAAGTGCTTGCTTTGCACCTCTCCAGGCTTCATCTTGTTTTCCTTCAAGGTAATCAGGACAGCCTCTCTAACCAGACCTAGAATGTCTGCTCCGGAATACCCTTTTGTTTTTTGAACAAGTTCTTTCAGGTTGAATGTTTTTGCAAGCGGAACTCCCTTCAAGTGGACTTTGAATATTTCTTCCCTGGCTTTCTCATCAGGCGCTCCTACAAAGATTATCTTGTCAATCCTTCCAGGCCTTATTAGTGCAGGGTCTATCAAGTCCGGACGGTTTGTAGCGGCAATGAACATCACTCCGTTAAGGCTTTCCACTCCGTCAAGCTCTGTCAGGATTTGGTTCAACACTCTATCCCCTACTCCTGAATCAAACTCTCCGCCGCTCCTGATGCTTGCTAAAGCGTCAATCTCGTCAAAGAATATTATCACAGGGCTTACCTGCCTTGCTTTTTTGAAAATCTTCCTGACTCCTCTCTCGCTTTCTCCGACAAACTTTGAGAGCAGTTCAGGGCCTTTGATGCTTATGAAGTTTGCCTCGCTTTCATTAGCTATCGCTTTTGCAAGCAATGTTTTTCCTGTTCCTGGAGGTCCGTAAAGCAAAACACCGGTGGGTGGCTTTATTCCCATTTTCACGAATACTTCCGGAATCTTCAAAGGCCATTCAACTACTTGCTTCAGCTCTTCCTTCGCTTCTTCCAGGCCTCCAATATCATGCCATTTCACGTTAGGCACTTCGACCATTACCTCCCTCAAGGCTGAAGGCTGCACGTCTTTTAATGCGTCGTCAAAGTCTTCCTTTTTCACTTCAAGCCTTTCCAAAACTTCTGGAGGTACTGTTTCTTCTTCCAGATTTATTTCCGGCAGGTATCTTCTCAATGCTCTCATTGCAGCCTCTTTCACTAATGCTGCAAGGTCTGCTCCAACAAAGCCGTGGGTTATCTGCGCATAATGCTTCATGTCAATGTCTTGCGCTAAAGGCATTCCTCGAGTGTGGATTTGGAGTATTGCATTCCTGCCTTTCTTGTCCGGAACCCCTATTTCTATCTCCCTGTCAAACCTTCCAGGCCTTCTTAATGCCTCATCCAATGCATTGACTCTGTTTGTTGCTGCAATCACTATTACGTTTCCCCTTGCCTCCATTCCGTCCATTGAGCTCAGCAATTGCGCGACAACTCTTCTCTCCACCTCTCCAACAGCCTCTTCCCTTTTTGGCGCAATGCTGTCAATCTCGTCAATGAATATTATGCTTGGGGAGTTTTCTTCAGCCTCTTTGAAAATCTGCCTTACTCTTTCTTCAGCCTCGCCAACAAACTTACTCATAAGTGATGGGCCACTTACTGAGATGAAGTGCGCGTTTGTTTCATTCGCTACTGCTTTTGCTAAAAGGGTTTTTCCTGTTCCTGGAGGCCCGTGAAGCAANNACTTTCTGCACCTGGTCTTCCAATCCTCCAATGTCTTCGTAAGCGATTTTTGGAATTGCCTCTAAGGCTTCTTTTATTGGCTCTTCCTTAAGCACGAATTGCGTGAAGTCTGTTATTTTTACAATTCCTCGAGGGTTTGTGTCTATTACAGCGTAAATAAATCCGCTGCCAAATACAGTAATCCACACCCTGTCTCCTTTTGTCAATGGCCTTCCGATGAATGTTTTTTTCAATACCCTGTCATAGCCTGAGGCAATAATCCGTACCTCTTGGGTTGGCGCTAGAACCACTTTTTTTGCGTCCTTGTACTCTGCCTTTGCGACTGTTACTTTTTCTCCAAGGCCTACTCCGCAGTTGTGCCTTATGAGATTGTCCATTCTGATAATGCCTTTTCCTTCATCGTCCGCCCTTGCAGGCCATACTACTGCTGCTGTCTTCTTGCCTCCTTGGATTTCCACTAAATCTCCAGAGGTTATCCCAAGCTCTTCTTTTGTTTTCCTGTCCAGTGTTATGATGTTTCTTCCAACGTGTGTCGGGTCTGGGTCCTGGACTTTTAGCGGAACGCTCTTCTTGTTCTTGAAGCTTGATTCAAAAGCCATGCTCTCTCACAATCTTTTGCTCGTAAGCTTTTAAATAATATCAAAATGTCCAATGCTTTTAGACAGCCTTTATCCCGCAGTCTCCCGGAAGCATGCTTGCAATCTCGTCCAATTGGGCTTTAACGCCTGTTTTTTTTTCAAAAAGCCTTTGCAGCTTTTTGGCGGTTTCTGACTTTTTTTCCTTCCCTTGCTCTAAGGCAGCAAATGCGATCGCCTGTTTTTTCACTGCCTCTAAGGGCCCTGAAACAATCCTGCCTTTTTCTTGAATTCCTATAGCAAACTCCAAAGGTGTTTTTTTGAACCATTCTCTTTTTCCGTAAATCATGAAAGCTCCAGTTGTTAAAGCTTCTCCGCTTTGCGCTTGCTTGCTGACCTGTTCAGGAAATACGCTGTAAACATCAACTCCTGCAATGCCTGAATTCCCGGCTTTTGAGAACACTGCTGCAAAAATTGCTGCCTCTCTCCTGTCTTGAGCGCTTGCTTTCTCCCTTCCTTCCTTTAGAATGCAGTGGCTTGCTCCTTGAATGTCCGCGTGGAAGTAAAGGTCGTTTTGTTGCATTTGCTTTTTCACTATGATTTCGTTGCTTTGCCTGTCCTTGCCTGCAATGCATAAAAGGCTGTTTTCCGAGGTGTAAAACCACCTGAACTTTTCAAACCATTCTTTTTTCCTTTTTCTTTCCAAAACTTTTGCTTCTTTTTTCGCCTGCCTGCTTTCAAGGCTTGCCTGCATTCTCTTCCTCGCCTCTTCAAGGCCTTTAAGCTTTGCCTTTGCTTTTTTGGATTTTTCAAAATAGGCGTTCGCGTTCTCCCTGACGCTTTTGAAAGGGTTTATTTCCACTTGCAATTCACTCAAGCCCCTTTTCCTGCTTTATGATGTTGATTATGGAATCAGTCCTTGGCTTGTTCTTGTACTCTGGAGCTGCGATGTAGAATATCTGCCTGTCTTTTATTAGCTTGTACAATCCTGGAATTCTCTCGTAATAGTTTTTTATGCTGTGCGTGTGGAAGCTTTCAATGTTCTTGTGGATGTGCTTGAGCACTATGTTTAAATTTCCAGAGCCAATCATTGGAGCCATCATGTAAACGTGCGGGTCTTTCTGCACCTCTTTCACAAACTGCTCGAAAGCCTGCTTTTCCGAAAGGTCCACTTGCAATAGCTCCAGTATTTCCAAGTTGTAGCCGAATTTTTTGAAAATTACCTTTGGCCCGTAGCTTTCAATCATTCCGAATTTTTCCAGGAAGCCGAGCGATGATTTTATAGTTGCCTTGTGCAGGCCTGTTTTTCTCTTTATGCGCTCTATTGCAGGCATGACGACTTTTTTTTCAAGCAGCGCGCCCAAAACCTTCAATCTAACCTCGTCATCAGGCTTCATCTGTAAGGACAAATAACCACCTTTATACTATACTTTTCTGCACAGCAACTATTTAATTATTGCCATTAAAAGTACATTTTCTCCCCCTGAATTGTTTTATTTAAAAGAGGGCTTTTGTTACTGAGGTGGTTGTTTAAACTTTGGGGGAAGGGGTTAGGCTCACCGGCTAATTATAGCCCGCTTCTCTCTTTCTTTTTTTCTTTCTTCCTGGCTGTTTTTTTCCTGGCTGGCTTTTTGGCTGCTGGCTTAGCTGAAGCTTTTTCTTTTTCTTTCATTTGAGTTTTCTCTATGGTTTTGGCTTTGGGGGCAGGCGCTGGTTTTTTCTTCCAGGATTCTTTTGTTTTGCATTCCATGTTCAGGCACATTTGGTACTTTCCCCTATTTCCAAACACCTCAATCATTGGCGCTGAGCATTCAGTGCAGTTCTTGTCCAGCCATTTAATCCTGCCTTTTTGAGGCAAGGGATAGGAGTTGGTGCATTTTGGGTAGCTGCTGCACCCCACAAACCTTTTTCCAGTCCTTCCTGAAAGCATCCTCAAGTTGCCATCGCATTTTGGGCATTTTCCCAAAAGGCTGTCCTGCCTGAATCCTTTGTAAAGCTCTGCTGCGATCTCGTTCTTTTTCTGCAGCAAGGCTTCAAGGATTTCAAGCAGGTATTTTCTTGAATCTTCCACGACCTCTTTTTTCTTTTTTTCTCCCGCGGCTATCAAGTCCATTTCTTTCTCAAGCTCCGATGTCATTTCTGGCTTTGTGACTTTTTCGCAGTTCTTCTCTAATGCCTCAATCACTGCAAACGAAATATTGCTTGGCTCTATTGCTTTGCTTCCGAAAATGTAATTCCTTGCGTAAAGCTTTTGTATTATTTCGGCGCGGGTGCTTTTAGTCCCTAAGCCAAGCTGTTCCATTAATTTAATCAGCGCGGCCTGGCTGTATCTTGCTGGAGGCTGTGTTTCCTTCCNNGCCTAGTTTTATTTTCTTGCATTTGTCCCCTTCTTTTAATTCCGGAAGCCTTATCTCTGAAATAGTGGAGTAAGGGTAGAATTCCTTCCACCCAAGCTTTGCAATCAGCTGGCCTTTCGCTATGAATGGTTCTTTGTTAAGTTCTATCTCCGCGTTCAAGTTTTCTGTCTCGCAATCTTCAGAGAGAGTTGCCAAAAACCTTCTCACTATAAGCTCGTAGACTTTCCACTGCCTTTCGCTAAGCCTGCTTTTTGCTGCAGGAAGTTCAGGGTGTATTGGGGGATGGTCTTTTGTCTCTTTCCCTCTTGAAGGCTCTAGCTTTCCTTTTGACAGTATTTTTTCCGCAAGCTTTGAGAATTCAGTGTTCAGCAATGCATTCAGTATTTCCTTCAAGTCTATGGATGCAGGATATGCTGTATTGTCTGTCCTTGGGTAGCTTATGAAGCCTTGCATGTAAAGCTGTTCCGCAAGATTCATTGCCTCTCCTGGAGAAACCCCAATGCTTGAGGCTGCCCTTAAAAATTCTGTAGTGTTGAACGGAATTGGCTTTGAAAGCCTGCGCTTGCTTTTTTCGATTTTTTGCACTGTTCCAAATTCTGCTTTGCTCGCGTTCTCGAAAGCTTTTTTTGCTTCCTCTTCGTTCAGGAATCTGGCTTGCTTGTGCAATGCTTCAAACTTTTGCAAGTCTTTTTCAAGGATTGCCTTAAGCTCCCAGTACGGAATTGGCTTGAACGCTCTCCTTTCTTTCTCCCTGTCCACAACCAAGGCTAAAGTTGGAGTCTGCACTCTTCCCACTGAAAGGAATTCTTTCCCTGTCCTTCCACTCATTAAGCTTATGAATCTTGTAAGAACAGCGCCCCAAATTAGGTCTATCTCTCTCCTTGAGTCTGCTGAATCTGCCAGGTTGTAATCAAATTTTTGCAGGTTTTCAAAAGCATGGCTTATTTCTTTCGGGGTTATGGCTGAAAAGAAAGCCCTCTCTTCTTTTATTTTCGGGTTTGCTTCTTTCAGGAACCTCAAGGCTTCCGCGCCAATGCTCTCTCCTTCCCTGTCAGCGTCTGTTGCGATAATGACTTTTTCCGCCTCTCTCCCTTTCTTTTCCAGCAGGTTTGCAATCTGTTTTTCCGAAGGCTCGTATCTTATTTCCGCCTTCGCCAGGCTTTTCAGGTCTGTGCCGTACCAGTTTTTGTACTCTGGGGGAAAGTCCAGTTCTACAATGTGGCCTCTTAATGGAATGAGCTCAAAGGCCTCCTTGTTTTTTGAGAATGTGTAAAGCTGTGCCCCTGCCTCCCTGCTTGAGGAAATTTTGCCTTCCGCAAGCAGTTCCGCAATCCTCTGGCCTGCGATGTTCTTTTCCGCAATTATTAGCTGCATGCTTTTTGCGCCTTTGGAAGTTTTAGAATGGTTAGAATTTAAAAAACAGAAGGAATTGGAAAATTCAGAGTTTTTTCTGCAATACCTGGCTTGGGAGAGCGCTTGTCTTTTTCATTTCCTGCAATACCACCATTGTTTTCATGTCTATCACGCCATCAAGGTTTGAGAGCCTGCTTATGAATCCTTCAGCTGTCTCAAGGCTTGGGACAACGACTTTTGCAAGAAGGTTGTACTCTCCAAGCACTTGCTGGAGTTCTAAAACATAGTCAAGCTCTTGCATTTTCCTCATTATCTCTCGACTCTTGCTCATCTCGGTCCTTAACTGCACGAAAATCGGGTTTTCATACCCTAAAATTTTATAATTCAGGTTGGCAGCGACATTTTGGATTATGCCTTTTCTCTTGAGCCTTTCCACTCTCTTTTTTATCGCAACGTCTGTAAGGTTTGTTTCTCGCGCTATTGCTGAAAAGCTCGCTCTTCCATCATCCAGGAGCTTTTGCAGAATCAAATAGTCTATCTTGTCAAGAGTCAAACTCATGAGTTATTTTCTGAACGAAACCGAATAAAAAAGTATTCTTTCTCAATCCCTGCTTTTTAAAGCTGATTAAAAACCTAAATCAAAGCTTGTACTTGAGCTCGAAGGAGTGGTGCGCTTTTACCATTCCATACTTGAGCATGTACAGCTGGGTTTTTAACGTTTCGATGAAAGGAACAGCGAAGAGAAGCACTATTATTATCGAAACTAAAAAGCCCATGTAGTTGAACTGGTCAAAGAATAATTCAACCAAGGGAATTGCGAGCAGGATTATTGAGGAAACAACAATTACCAGGATGAATGCCGGAATGTTTGAAAGTATGAATTCAAAATTGTTATAGACCGCTCTCCTTAATCCCTTTTCGTCAATCACTATGGATTGCGGAACAAAGATTAGGAAAACGCTCACTATCAAAAGCAGGAGGTTTATGCTTGCAATGCTCGCTCCGGCAGTCAAGAGCAAAAACCCAAGTATTGAAAGCACTGCAACAAGAAGGAAGTAGAACGCGAAAATCCTCAAGGCAAACTTTTCAAGCATTTCCCTAAGGTAAAAGTGGATTCTAACGTGCGACATTTCGCCTCTTACAGAAAAAACTATCACGCTCACGAACGCGGAGTATAGTGCAAGGAAGATTGCAAGGAGTATTGCCTCCCCAATCAGGACAGCAAGGCCTTGCTCTGGGATTGAATAGTTGAAGAAAATGCTGCCTGAGGAAGCGAAAACATTGCTTAACTGGATGAACAATGCTACGAAAACAAGCAGTATTCCAAACACTAAAGCAGCTTTCCTGTTTGCAAGGTATAATTTCAGAGTTTTTTTCAGAAACACAATGCCCCTCTACTCCTAGTTTAAAACATCAAAATCATTAAAAACCGTTATTAGTCACTCGAGTTTTCCTTTCAGGAAAGTTTTCCCAATGCCTTCAACGCGTGCTTTTGCAAACTCTCCCAAAATTCCTTTTTCCAGAACAACCGGCTTGTAATTTCCTGCCCTTGCAATCATTCCGCCTTTCTTGCCTTTCTCATCAAACAAAACAGCCTCAATCTTTCCCACCATTCTTTTGTTTCTTTGCCTTGTGATTTTCTCGCACTCCAAGGCCGCTTTCCTGCTTCTTGCTTTTTTCACCTTGCTGTCCAGGTCTTTCATTCCAGCTGCTTGAGTGAAAGGCCTTTTTCCAAACCTTGAAATGTTCACCACATCAACTCCTGCCTTTTTCAAAACCTTTAGCGTTTCCTCAAACTCTCTTTCTGTCTCTGTGGGAAAGCCAACAATAATGTCTGTTGCAATAGCAAGTTCGGGAAATTTTCTCCTTGCTGTTTTCGTAGCCTTCAGCCATTCCGCAACGCTGTACTCCCGATTCATCAGCTTTAGGAGCCTGTTGCTTCCGGACTGCAAGGGCAGGTGCAGGAATTTGAAAATCCTTTCATCACTCATTTGCTCCAAAAGCTCTTGCAAGAATTTTTTCAAGTGCTGCACGTTCATCATCCCAAGCCTTATCCTGAAATCGCCCTCAACCTTCAGCAGTTCTTTCAATAATCCTGCAAGGCTTGTTCCAATGTCAAAGCCGTAGCATCCGCAGTCCTGTGCCGTAAGCCAGATTTCCTTCCTCCCTGCATTAATTTCTTTCTCAAACCTTTTTTTCAATTCTTCAATCCCATAGCTTTTCAAGCTTCCCCTTGCTTTTTTCACAGCGCAATAACTGCAATTTCCAAGGCAGCCCCGGCATATTGGAATTATCGCAATCACTTGGCTCTCCTGGACGCTTGCAGAGCTTGGGGAAAACTCTTGTGCTCCAAGCTTGAGGAATTTTGAGAGCTCTTCAAGAGCCGGAGGCATTTGCACGATGCTTTTTGAAATTCCAGCAACTTTTTCAGAGCTGATTCTTGAAATGCACCCGAACACTATCAGCTCAAAGCCTTGCTTTTTTGAAAGCTGGAAAAGTTTTTGAATGCGCGAGAGCATTCTCTTCTCTGTTGTTTCCTTCACAGCGCAGGCGTTTATTACAGCAAGGTCTCCCTTTCCCAAGTCCTCAAGCCGGCTTAATGTGATGCAGTTTTCCTCAAGCAGCCCTTTGATTGATTGCGTGTCTGCTTGATTTAAGGAACAGCCGTAGCCTTCCACTGCCGCTTTCATAAAAAAATAGTGGATGTTATTTCTTTTTGATAAGAATGCTTGAAGCCCAGCCCAAGATTGCGGACAGTATAAACACCAGGTAGGCTGATGTTTTCAGCTGCTGCCAGTACTGCTCTGCAATCAGGCAGTGCGAAACCCTGAAAGAGTCCCAGGTAAGGTTTCTTTCAGCGCCTTCAGAAAGCTTTGAGAGCTTGCAGTTAGTGCTGAATTGCAATTCTTCGCCGTCTAGATACTGCTGGTTTTGTTGCAATGATAGCGAGATGTTGTTTTGCGTGTAAAAAACAAGGGCAACATGCCACGCGAGCAATGCCATTATCAGGAAGATTATCACAAACCATGGCTTTTTGATAAAGTCTGTTTCAAAGAATCCTGCAGCGTGCTCTACAGCAAGGTATGCAAAGAAAAAGCCTGGAATCGGGAGAAGGTAGAATGTTGGAATGTTTTCCCAGCTGCCGAGCAATCCTGCTCCTGAAAGCAAGGCTTGCAGGGCAAAAAGCAGTATATAGCTTCCTGCAAAAGCAATCGCAACTTTTTGCCATTCTTTCAGTTCTTTAAAACCCATTCTTCCACTTTCAAAAAATTGTTGAAATTGGCTTTAAAACCTTTGTTTTCACAACTTAGAAAGGTTTTTTATGAAAGCACAGCCAAAGCAGGCTCAAGGAATTGAACTTCCCTGGGTTGAAAAATACAGGCCTGAAAGGCTTTCTGAAATTGTCGGCCAGAGGGAGATCTCAAAACGCCTGGAAAGCTATGCGAAAAACCGCAATCTTCCAAACCTCTTGTTTTCAGGCCCTGCAGGGGTTGGAAAGACGACTTCCGCAATAGCGCTCGCGAAAGAGCTGTTTGCCCAAAGCTTCCAGCAGAATTTTCTTGAGCTCAATGCATCAGACACTAGAGGCATTGATGTTGTTAGGGGGGAAATAAAGGATTTTTCCAGGACTTTGGCTTTTGACTCCGGCTTCAAAATCATTTTTCTTGATGAGAGCGATGCTTTGACAGCAGACGCGCAGCAGGCTTTGAGGAGAACTATGGAAAAGTACACGCGCACTGTCAGATTTGTTTTGTCGTGCAACTATTCTAGCAAAATTATTGAACCAATCCAGAGCCGCTGCGTTGTCTTCCGCTTCAAGCCTTTAAGCTCTAAGGATGTTGAGGAAAGACTGTCTGAGATTGCAAAGGCTGAAGGATTGCATTTGGAGGAGAAGGCTTTGAAGGCAATCTATTACGTTTCCCAAGGGGATTTAAGAAAAGGCATTAACGTGTTGCAGGCTGCTTCCTCAATGGACAGCAAGGTTTCTGAAAAGTCAGTTTTTGAGGTTTCTTCAAGGGCAAGGCCTGAGGAGATAAAGCAGATGATAGGGCTTGCTTTGAAGGGAGAGTTTTTGAAGGCTAGGGAAAACCTTGACGCTTTGCTTTACGAGCATGGAATGAGCGGAGAGGATGTAATACTTCAGCTTTACAGGGAGTTGATGGAAATGCCCGAGGAGCAAATTTCCTCAAAGGCAAAGATTGAGCTAGTCGACATTGTCGGAGAGTACAATTTCCGTTTGGTCGAGGGGGCTTCAGAGAGAATACAGCTGGAAGCTCTTTTGGCGCAGTTTGGAAAATTCAAGAAATGATTTTTTGCTTTTAAAGGAATTCGCTTATTCTCTTCTGGTGCTTTAAGGCGTCAATAAGCTTGCTTTCTTTCTCATAGCTGGCGATTGGAATCGAGAGCTTTTTTCCAAGGAATGCGAGGCAAAGTTTTAGCTCGAAAAAATTCAAAGCCTTTTTCCTTAATGCCTCTCTCACGTTCTCGCGAATTTGGAAAACCCCTACAGGCACTTTGTAGCCTTCTCCAATCTCCCTGAACACTAAAGCTCCTGCCTGTTTTTTCCTTCTCATCAAATGCTCGCAGATTGCAAGCCTTGCAGCGTAATAAGCTCCTGCAACGTTGCTTGCGTACTCTTTCCTCCCGTTATAAAACTCAAAGTCTTGTATTATTGAGGCTTCCTGCTCTTCCAAAGTCCATGCTGTTCCAGGCTTCCACGCTTCCAACTGTTCAAACTGCCAGTTTGTTGGAAGCAGTAAAATCCAGAAGTCATTGTCAAGGTAGTTTGAGTGGTAAAGCTCGAAATAATCGATTGTTCCAAAGCCTTTGACTCTTTCAATCATTTCTTCAGAAATCTGCGAGTCAACTGCTGTAATGCTCCATCTGGTAGGAACAAGCCTTCTTTTTTTCCCAATGCCTAAAACTCCAGCGCTCAAGAGCTTGTAGAGAGAGTGAACTGGAGTTCCTTTAGTGTATAATTCCTTCAAGGCTTCAATCGCTCTCGCATCATTGTCGTAATAGAATTTTTCAACATTTTTTGAAACTTTCGGGCTTTCCTGAAATTGCAATTCCAAAAGCTCCCCAACAGGGCCTAAAGGCGAGACTGTTTCAGAAAACCTTAATTCAGCTCTTGGGGCTTTTGCTAATTCAATGTCAAGGTCCAGTTGTTTTTCGCTCATTGCCAATTCCTGCAAATCCTGCAGGCCATAGCTTGGATTTGCTGCCTCAAAAGCGTTCATTGGAGTGCGGCTTTGCACAAGGCTTTCCCTGAAGCCTACAATCTCTTCCAAGCCATACCCATACCATCTTTCAGGATTGTCAAGCAAGTCTGCGTCTTTCAAAACCTGCGTGGGGCTTAAGGGCGCTATGGTAATGTTTGGGTAGTTCTCCCAGCTTACAAAGACCGAAGGCGGAGAGCTTCCGGTAAACTCTTTTCCTTTCATCGCTCCTATTGCCTTGCTTTTTGCCCTGAATTTTTCAAGCACAAAGCAGGTGCTTCCGCACCATAGCCTTCCCTTGCATTTCAAGCACAGGCCTTTGGGAATCATAAAATAAACCTTTCTGCAAGTGTATTTATAATTAAGTTGTGAGTACAATTCCAGTGGTTTTGGAATGGCTTCTAAAAAGCAATCTGCAAAAAATCATTCTTTCCCTAAAGAGACTGTCTGGCATTCCGCAAGCCACGTGCTTGCGACAGCAGTGAAAGAGCTTTTCCTTGAAGCGAAATTCGGCATCGGCCCTGCGATAGATGAAGGATTTTATTACGATTTTTTAGTTGCCAAGCCTTTCTCTCCGCAAGACCTTGAAGCTATTGAAAAAAAAGCAAACGAGATAATAAAGCAGGATTTGGCTTTTGAAAGAAAGGAAATTTCAAAAAAAGAAGCACAGCAGCTTTTCAAAACCCAGGCCTTCAAGCTCGAGCTTATCGAAGAGCTGGAAGAAGGAAAGATTTCCACTTATTCTGAAGGTTCTTTCACAGACCTGTGCAAAGGCCCTCATGTCCAAAGCACAGGCCAGATTGGAGTTTTGAAAGTTTTAAAAAGCTCCGCAGCTTACTGGAAAGGAACCCAGGATAGAGAGAGCATGCAGCGCATTTATGGAATTGCATTTCCAACACAGCCAGAGCTTGACGCTTGGCTAAAACTCAAGAAAGATGCTGAGGATAGAAGCCACTTGAAGCTTGGAAAAGACCTGAATCTTTTCCTGATATCTCCAGAAGTCGGCCCTGGCCTGCCTTTATTCACTCCTGAAGGCACTATAATTCGGGAAGAGCTGCAAAAATTCTTGCGCGAGGAGCAATTAAAGAGAGGATACTTGCCTGTTGTCACTCCCCACATTACAAAAGCCGCATTGTACAAGACTTCAGGCCATCTCGAGCTTTACAAGGACTCAATGTTTCCTGTAATGAAAACAGAAGGCGATGAATACTATTTGAAGCCAATGAACTGCCCGCACCATATTCAAATCTACCAGTCAAAGCTTCGCTCATACAGGGAGCTTCCTTTGCGCTACACAGAATTTGGAACAGTGTACAGGCTTGAAAAAAGCGGAGAGCTTACAGGCTTGACTAGGGTGCGAATGATAACTCAGGATGATGCGCACTTGTTCTGCACTCCAGGCCAGGTGAAGGATGAGATTTTGGGAATCATAAACTTGGTTTTGAAAATTTTCAAAATCCTTGACTTTAAGGATTATTTTGTAAGGTTTGGAACCCGCGATAATAGCGGCAAGTATATGGCAAGCGATGAGGCCTGGATTAGTGCGGAAAAAAACATTGAAGAATCTTTGAAAGAGTCAGGCCTGAAGTATTTCAAGGCTGAAGGCGAGGCTGCTTTTTACGGCCCTAAAATAGATTTTGTTGTGAAGGATGTTTTAGGAAGGGAATGGCAGCTTGGCACTATACAAATAGACTATAATATGCCCGAAAGCTTTCAACTTTCTTACATCGGGGAGGACAGCAAGGAGCACAGGCCTGTAATGATTCACCGCGCTCCATTCGGCTCTTTAGAAAGATTTGAGGGAATTTTGATAGAGCATTTTGGGGGCAAGTTTCCCTTATGGCTCTCTCCAGTCCAGGTCAAAATTCTCGCAGTCAGCGACAAGTTTAATGATTACGCGCAAAAGATTTCTTCAGAACTCAAAAGCAATAACATTAGAGTAGATTTGGACCTTTCAAGCAATACTGTCTCTTACAAAATCCGCGAAGCGCAATTGCAGAAAGTGCCTTACGTTATAGTCGTAGGCGAGAGGGAAGAAAAAGCCGGCACTGTAACAGTCCGTGACAGGCTTGGAAAGCAGTTCACTGAAAAAGCCCCTGCCTTTCTTGAAAAAGTTTTGCAACAGATTTCAGAGCGTTCTCTCAACTGATTGTTTTCCGGAAGGATTATGTCAAAAACTAATTGTTTTTTGACAACTGTCAAATCCCAAGCTCGATTAAAAATTCTTGGTAGGATTTGACATTAGCTTTAAATATTCCAATTCTTTAATTCTTAGCGAGAGCTTTAAGGGTAGAAAAAAATGACTGACTATCTGGATGACTTGCTGAAAAAGGC
>DUFJ01000035.1 GCA_013331925.1 Candidatus Iainarchaeum sp. | reverse complement strand
TTCAGCCAAAACTGGCCTGCCCCCCAAATCCATGTTGCCAAAATACGCATCACCGCCAATCTTGCCGTACTTGGCTGTAATTACAGGGCGATAAAGCCTGTCACAATGCACCAAGTGGCGAATTTCCCAAGTCCTGCCATTGATTAACGGAATGTTCAAAGGCTTTTCCATAATATACCTGCCTTTAGGAATGACGTGATTGGCTAGTGTTTTGGCTATTTCAGCAAGAGGCTGCTTCCAAAACNNAAAAGCAATCCTAAATTATGGGCTATTTCCTTCCTTAACTCGCTGTTTGGAATAGTCAAAACCACTTTCCTGCCGTCAAAATCAAGGCGCATAATATTTTTTCCACCACCAACTGTTTGCTCGCCTTTCAGGTAAAAAGAATGCCATCTCTCAAGCAGGCCTTCAAGATATTGGGGAAAAGTAAATATGCTGTCATGCACCGTATCTACCTTGTAAAATTCAGGCCTTGGAAGCTCCGCATAAGTCTCATCCATAATGTCAACTTTTGAGAACAAATGAGGCACTTCCTCGCCAAGGACGCCTATCAAAAGTTCGTCAAAAAACTTCGGCCTTCTTCCAGAAGCCCTGAAAGCATTAAGCCTTGCATTCAGCCTCCTGGCCAAACTAGGTCTTAACTCAGCCCTAACGTTAGGGTGAGAGTTTCTTAAAGATTTTTTTCCATAACTGCCGAACCAGAAAGCTGGAACAAACCTGACCCAATTCCTTCTTCCAGCACCAGCGCCTCTTACAACAACCATAGAAAACAATACTGCTTTCAGGATTAAAAAAGCTTGGCAAAAAGCTGTTTTAAAGAAAGCAACAAAACAACGCATTGCAAGAAAAGCAGCCAAGAGGGCGAGGGGGAGAAGAAAATAAAAGTGTTACCAAATTTTTACCATTGGGAACCTTCTGGTTGAGCGAAATTCACAGAATCCGCCAAGCAATAGAACACAAATGCTTATAACCCACATAATATTATTCGAAACCAAATTAGATTGTGAAAAAAACAAAAGAACCGCAGTTGCAACAAAACTTCCCAGCAGTAGTAAAAAGCCAAATAGAATTAGAATTCCGCCAACAATTCTCAAAATCCAACAATTTAAATCAGATGCCAAATTAAGCCGATCAATTGTTTTGAGTAAAAACCAAAAAAGGGCAAGAGTGAAATAAATCAAAACTATAAATAACCCCCAGTCAGCAAGGCCACCAAGAAACGAGCTGAATTTAATCTGCAATAAAACAACCAAAATCATTAGGGCAATTATAATCTTTTTTACGAGCCTCTTTTTCTTTCTAATAAATTCAAGCTTTAATAGCCAAGATCGGTAAGCAAACCAGATTGTAACGAGTAAGATTACTAGAAAGAGAACATCAAACAAGTTTGAAAAAGTGAAAGAATTAACGACATCTTGAACTAGGCCCGAGCCTCCAATGAATGGTGTTGTTTTTTCTTTTGGGGCATGTNNTCCCCCATGACGAGGTTGGGGCTGTTTGTGTCCGTGCGCGTGCTTGCGGTGGCGCCCAGGATGACGGTGGTGATGCACCATGAAGGAAAGCACGCAATAGGAAAATAAAAGCTTAATCGCTTAATCTATACGCTTAATCTATACATAAGTGAATATGGAAAAAACAAAGGCACAAAAAAAGGTAATCAACACATATTTTGATGAAAAAACTAGAAAGTTGGTTTCAAAAGAATTACCAGAAGTAACCGGTAAAAAACGAGAGCAGTACCTATATTTTTTAGAGAAATCAAATGATTTTTCTATAAACCAATTAGAACAATACAAATTCTTAATTTTGGGCGTTCTTTTGGGAATTTTTGGGAATATTTTAGCGAATGGGCTTTGGGATTATTCTAACTTTAACACTTGGAGTACAAACCAGCTGCTAGTTTTTGGGTTTTCAATAATTTTCATTTTTGGAATTACCTTTAAGATTAGTGAAAAAATCTCAAAAACGAAAGAAAAAAACAAGCTTTTATCTGAAGCGCTAATTAGATTGCGTTAATAATTTTCCATTCTCGACCGGCATTCTCGCGTCTCCAAGCGTTTTTATTCTCTAAAAGCGCAATATTTGCATGATTTCTATTGACAGGATTTTAGGGTTTGTTGAAGGAGAAGGCTGCTTCAGCATCATGATGCAGAAAAATATTGACAGAAAGCCAAGAAAAACTCTGAGAAAGAACAAACGAGTTTCTGCTTTGCCATTTCGTGTAGTGCCTAACTTTAGGATAACGGCTTGCGAGAAAGACCGGAAAATGCTTGAAGAAATAAAAGAAGCTTTAGGCATCGGAGCGATCTACACTCAAAATAGAACAAAATACAACCAGAACCATAATCCGGTAAGCTACTATTATACCAGAAACTTTGAAGAAGCACTCAAAGTTAAAGAATTCTTCAAAGACAAAGAATTCCTAACTACTAAAGGCCAAGACTTCCAGCAATGGTGCAAATGCTTGGAAATAATCCAAAAAGGTCAGCATTTGACCAAAAAAGGGCTTTTGGAAATCTGCACGATTAGAGACCAAATGAATACGCGCAAGAACAAAAATACGAGAACTTTCGAAATGGTTAAGGACATCCTAGAAAAAAATCCAGAACACATTGAAGCTCATCAAAACCAAACCAATCTTGTACATAACACTTTTGTGGGTTCTGAAAGCTGGTTTGAAAACAAGAAAGGCAGAAGGCTATTTCACACTCAAGAAGAACAAACGCCAGCAAGCCAAGGCTAAAAGCAGGGCTATTTTGCCAGATTTGGCAAATTCTTGCAATTCTAAGCCATTTTACGCTTGTGGAGCAACCCCCATACTGCCGCTATAATGCGGCATAGTACACATTATAAGGTTTCTCTACGAGGGGAACTTTTTGAAAAACACTGAAAAACTACTTTTGCGGCATAAAGGGTTTAAAGGCAGTTTACGGGGCAAGCGGGAAGGGGGTTTGGAACTGGCGTTGGTTATGTATAGGAAAGCTTTAATTCGAGAAAAGCCTCTAAAAAAACATGCTGAAAAAGCTGAAAAACACTCAAAGAATCCTAAAATCAAGCCTTTACAGAATCAGCTCTTTAATCAGAAGAGGCAACCAAAAACACTTATTTTCAGAAGAACTGAAAAAAGGCGGAAGTTTAGGCGCAGCAAAAATGTTAAAAAAAGCAATTACAGCAAGCTATCTGCCAGAAAGAACAAGGCGCAAAGAGATAATTTACTGGGCCAACCAAGTTAGAAAACACAGCATAGCCGCACAAGTATTCCAAAGAGGAGGAAGTTATTACGCAATTAAGGAAATCCCCAAAGAAACCCAAAATGCAATAAATAGAGAAACCAAAGGGCTAATCAACAGGTCTTTGAGGCAGGCTGGTTTGGATCCTGACAAAAAAAGTTAGGCACTACGGCTTAGCGGAGCAGCAAAAGAGAGGCAAAAAGTTAGGCACTACAGACTTTCGAGTTAGGCACTACAAAATGGTTTCTGGCTTGTTTAAAGGGAATTAGGCACTACAGTTCAAGGCTTTCAGCTGCCCCGCAAACGCAGTTATGTAGCCATGTAGTTAAGAAAATCAGGCGTTTTTGTTCAGAATCCTAAAACCCAAAAATTAAATTAGCGCTATGTTTAGAAGGTATTAAGCTTTTGAGCCTGTGGGACAATTCGGTTGTCCTGGAAAGGATGCTACTGCAAAAGCCACTGTCAAGCGCTCGGCCATGAATTAGGCGTCTGGACTATAACTCGCCTGGAAAAAACCTGCGCTTGTTAAGCTTGATTGCGGAGCGCAAGAGATAACCTTTAAAGCCAAAAGACAGGTTAAGAACGACGCCTTTGCGGTTTGAGGAACTCTTGCACCGAGTCCAGCTATAGGCTCTAAAGCTTTTTAAAAAAAAGGTTTTTCAAAAAATGCCAAAGAAGAGAAAAGCAGCAAAAAAAGCAAAACCTGCAAGAAAGGCAGGAAGGCCTGTTTCTAGAAAGAAAAAAAACCGAAGCCCTAGCGGGAAAAGCAAGCAGAGCAAAGTGAAAAAACTGCTCAAATTCTTGAAAGGCGCTTAAGTAGGCTATTTTTTAATGTAGAATTCTTTCTTTAGGTAGTTGTCCAGTAGTTCAGCGCTTGGAAAATACAATGGCTTCGGAAGCTCTTGCAATGAAAACCATTTCCATTCAGTAATCTCTTCAGGCTCTTTTACCTGAGCTTCTCCCTCAAGATCCTCGCAAAGCAATCCAATAGTTACAAAGTGAGCTGTTTCAACAATGTCATTATTCACGCAAAAAACCCTGGCTTTTTTCAATCTTATGCCTGTCTCTTCCAAGGTTTCCCTGGCTGCTCCTTGCTCGAAGCTTTCTCCAAAATGAAGCTTTCCTCCAGGCATTGTCCAGGTTCCTTGGCCTTG
>DUFJ01000049.1 GCA_013331925.1 Candidatus Iainarchaeum sp. | reverse complement strand
CAGCCTAAAAAGCGCTTTTGAATGGAATGCCGCAAGCAAGAAATGGGAGAAAGCATTAACAAGAGCCTTGAACAATAGAGATTTGGGAAAAGCATTGGCAGTCAATGCTCTAGAGGCATGCAGCCTTTCCGGAGAGAGCACAGAACTGCCTCCAATGCCTGAGTGATGTTTTATGAACAAGAAAATCGCAATAATAGGGTTGATACTGGTTTTGGGAATGATAGCAATCAGCGGCTGCTTGGAAGCAGGCGACCAGAACGGAACCAAAGGCAATGGAACGACAGGACAGGATGAAACTGCAGGAATTCCAACGCCTACAAGCCCTGAAGGCACAGGAAGCGATGCAGACATTCCGAATTTGCCGATTTGAGAAACAATAAACCCTTGCCTAATTTTGCAAAATCCGCAAGTTCAAGTTTAATGTTCAATACAATAAACAATTGTATTTTATATTATAAAGATAGAGTTTAACATTGCATTTAAATATACTGTCGTATTTTATGCTATAATGCTGGAAAAATACGCCTTGATTAAAGCAATTCAAGCTTTGACAGCCAAGCCTGCAAAAAGCTTTTCTGTAAGGGGACTGGCTGCTGAGGCAAGGCTCAGCCCAGGGGCTGCAAGAACTGCTTTGGATTTCATGCGCAAAAAAGGCATTGCCTCGCTTAAAGTGGTCGGAAAAACCTTCCAGTACAGGGCAAACTTGGAAAGCCCTTTCTGCAGGCAATGGAAAATCCTGTTTAATCTGGAAGAGCTTGTTGACGCCAAAATCGCTGAAGAGATAGCCAACAAAATCCCGCAGGTTCATTGCATCCTATTGTACGGAAGTTTCGCCAAGGGAACAAATGATGAAAAAAGCGATATCGACTTGCTGGTTGTAGCACAAGGCAAATCAAAAGCAGACTTGGGTTTTGCAAATAAGTTTAAGAGAGAAGCCAACATTTCAATCCTATCACTGCAAGAATGGAAAAGAAAAGCGCTTGAAGACAAGGTTTTCTATGAAAATGTAATTTATGACTCTATCGTACTGCATGGAGAAAGGCCAGTGGTTTTATGAACATTGAACAATGCCTAGAGCAAGGCTTGCTTGTCAAGGCAAAGGCAGAGCTGGAAAAAGCAAAATCTTCCATTGAAATGGCCAGGCACAAGTTGGAATTAGCGGAAGCAGAGTTTGACCACGGATTGTTTGAAAGCGCGGTCATTAGCTCTTATGCTTCAATGTTTCACTCCGCAAGGGCTTTATTGTTCAAGGACGGCTTCAAGGAAAGAAGCCATTTTGCAGTCTATGTTTACGTTAATGAAGAGTATTCCGCCAGGCTTGAAAGAAAATACCTGAACGAATTTAACTCACTGAGACTGCAACGCCATGAACTGATGTACGGTTTGGAAAGAAATGCTGAAGTCCAGGAATCAAGCGCTGACACAACAATAAAAATGGCAAAAGGCTTTCTAGAAGCAGTCAAAAAAATGCTGCAAGAAAATAACAGCAAAAGGAAAAAAACCATTTGAGGCTTTTCTTCCAGCGCTCTTAACCCAGCATTCCAAAATCTTCGTCAATCTGCTTGGCGACTTTTTTTGTTTTCTCAAACACTTTGGAAACATCNNGCCGCTTCTCTGCAAATTATTCAACTGGTTTATTATTGCTCCTCTGGAAAGCCTCAAGCGCCTTGAAAGCTCGGAGCTCGAAAGCATGCTCAAGGTTGAAGCTGTTTTTAAAGGGAAATGCATTCTAGCGTTCTTCACCAATTCCTTAAAAACCAAGGATGCGGAATTCTGCTTTCCAAAAGGTTCTGAAAAGCCGAATGAACTGCACAAAAAGTCCAATTCTTCATCCAGCTTGCTTGAAAACGGAGGCTCTATACTCTTCAAAGACAGTTCAAAGCCAATAGTATTATGGCGTGTGGGCTTTGCAAAAGGCTTTGTGGTAAGAAGGAAAGAATTATCAGGGCCTCTTAAGAGGCGCCTAGTGTGAGAACTCATGCAAAACTTGGGAAAAGAAAGGTTTAAATACATAATTGTCTAAAATAGCATACAACAATCTGCATATTTTAGACAATTTGAACGATTTGAAGTGGTGGTCTTTTGAGCGTGTTTGATGGCAAAAAAGCAAGAGAGGCAGTGGAAGCTGAAAGGCTAAAGCTTGAAGAGGTAGTGAAAGACAACAAAGAGCTTATTGAAACTTTGCAAAGGCTTCAGGCAGAGTTTGAAAACTTCAGGAAAAGAGAGGAAAAAAACAAGACAGAGTTTGAAAAATTCTCAACCGCAGGAGTTTTCACAGAAATCCTCCCAATAATGGACGCTTTTGAAAGCGCCTTGAAGAAAGGAAACGAGGAGCAAAGGGGGGCAATAGAGCCCTTATACTATCTCCTGAAATCATTCCTTGGAAAAAACAGCGTAAAGCAATTCTCCGCGCTTAATGAACTTTTCAATCCTGAAATGCACGAGGCAGTAGAGACAGGCTACAGCCAGGACAAGGATGAAGGAATAGTGCTTGAAGAGTTCAAGAAAGGCTATACGCTTAATGGAAAGCTCTTAAGGCATGCAACTGTAAAAATAAACCAGAAGCCAGTGAAAAAAATCGCTGAAATAAAAAAACAGCTGCAAACCCAACTCCAAGAGCTTGAAAAAGAGCCGCCAAAAGAAAAAACAGTAGAAAGCAGGGAAGATTCCGGAAAAATTGAAGGGAAAGAAGCAGAAACAGGAAAGAAAGAAGAGGAAAAAGAAGAAAAAAAGCCAGAAGCTGAAGGCTTGGAAAAAGAAGAACCTTACAATTCAACAGAAAACGATTCAGTAGAGAAAATAGGGGAGTGAGAGAATGGCAAAGCTCATAGGCATAGACCTCGGAACGACGAATTCCGGAGCAGCAGTCCTGGAAGCAGGAAAGCCGCGCATTATTCCATCAGCAGAAGGAGTTTCGCTTTATGGAAAGGCATTCCCAAGCGTTGTAGCCTTTACTAAAGAAGGCCAGATGCTCGTAGGAGAGCCAGCAAAAAGGCAGGCTGTTTCAAACCCTGAAAACACCTTCACTGCATTCAAGAGAAAAATGGGCACAGACTTCAAGTACAAGGCTGGGGGAAAAGAGTACAATCCACAGCAGCTAAGCGCTTTCCTATTGCAGAAAATCAAAAAAGACGCTGAAGCTTTTCTGGGGGAGAAAGTTGAAAAAGCAGTAATTACAGTTCCGGCATACTTTGACGACAATCAACGCCAGGCAACAAAGGATGCAGGAGCTATTGCAGGATTGGAAGTTATTAGAATCATTAACGAGCCTACAGCAGCCTCGCTAGCTTACGGATTAGACAAGCAAAGCAAGGAGCAAAAAATAGTCGTGTTTGATTTTGGAGGCGGAACTTTAGACGTTACAGTAATGGAATTCGGGAACGGAGTGTTTGAGGTAAAATCAACCTCTGGAGACACGCAGCTTGGCGGAACTGACATGGATGCCTCGCTTACAGAATTCCTGCTGCAGGAGTTCAAAAAAATAGAAGCAATTGATTTAAGGAAGGACAGCGTTGCAATGCAACGCTTGAAGGAGAGTGCGGAGAGAGCAAAAATAGAGCTTTCAACAAGCCTAAGCACGGACATTAACCTTCCGTACATAACAGCTGACTCTTCAGGCCCGAAACACTTTACCTACACTTTGAACAGGGCAAAGCTTGAAGAGATAGTAATGCCCTTGATCAAGAAATGCGAAAAGCCAGTAAGGCAGGCATTAGCTGACGCAAAGCTTGAGGCAGCGGACATTGGAAAAATAATTCTTATAGGCGGGCCTACAAGAATGCCCGCAGTGCAAAAATTCATTGAAACGCAATTCGGAAAAGTTCCAGAAAGAGGCGTTGACCCGATGGAGGCAGTGGCTGCAGGAGCTGCAATCCAGGCTGGAGTGCTGGCAGGAGAGGTAAAAGACATCTTATTGCTTGATGTCACGCCACTAAGCCTTGGAGTTGAAACTCTAGGCGGAGTGCTGACAAAGCTGATTGAAAGAAACACCACAATCCCGACAAGAAAGAGCCAGATTTTTTCAACAGCAGCTGATTCGCAAACAGCAGTGGACATTCATGTTTTGCAGGGAGAAAGGCCGATGGCTCTGGACAATAAAACTTTGGGAAGATTCCAGCTTGTCGGAATTCCTCCAGCGCCTAGGGGAATTCCGCAAATCGAAGTAAGCTTTGACATTGACGCCAACGGAATAGTTCACGTTACAGCAAAGGATTTAGGCACAGGAAAGCAGCAGAGCATAAAAATCATAGCAGCGCAAAAGCTTTCAGAAGAAGAGATTAAAAGAATGCAAAAAGAGGCTGAAGAGCACGCCTCTGAAGACGAGAAAAGAAAGCAAGAGATTGAGACAATAAACAACGCGGACTCTCTAGTGTACCAGACAGAGAATTTGCTCAAAGACTTTGAGGGAAAGGTTTCAAGCAGCGAGATAGAAAAGATTAAAGCAAAAATAGAAGAGATGAAGGCATTGCTCAAGCCAGAGAAAAAAGACGCTAACGCGATAAAAGCAAAGCTTGCGGAACTGCAGGCTTTAGTGCAAGAGGCTTCAACAGAGCTTTACCAGAAAGCGCAGCAAGCACGAGACCAAAAGCAAGAGCCGGAGCAAAAGCCTGAAGGCACAAATCCAGACAAGGATAACGCAGTTGATGCTGACTTTAAAGTTGAAGACGACAAGAAATAGAAAGAGCCGCAAGCTATCAATAACCTGCCAAAAGAAAACTGGTTTTAAAAAATGCCTGAAAAAAGAGACTATTATGAAACTTTAGGCTTGGGGAGAAATGCGACTCCGGAACAGGTAAAACAGGCGTACAAAGAGTTAGCGAAAAAATACCATCCAGACATCAACAAAGAGCCAGGAGCTGAAGAAAAATTCAAGGAAGTCCTGGAAGCATACACTATACTTTCAGACGCGCAAAAGCGCTCGGCCTATGACTCTTACGGGTTTGAAAGCCCTGAATTTGCAGGATTTGACATCAACGATTTCATAAGGAGAGGCGGAGCACACTTTGACTTTTCAGACCTTTTCGGAGACCTAGGATTTGACCCTTTCGAGCAATCCTTCAAAGTGGAGAGAAAGCAGGCAAGCCAGCGCGGAGCAGACCTTAAGACAGAATTGGAAATAGAGCTTGAAGAAGCAGCAACAGGCACTGAAAAAACAATAGAGATTGCAAAGACTGAAAAATGCTCTGAATGCGAAGGAACAGGAAGCAGGGATAAAGAGCTCTCAAAATGCAGTGCATGCAATGGAAGAGGAATGGTTGAAAGGACGCAAAGGACAGTGTTTGGAATATTTTCTACTCGTACCACCTGCCCAAAATGCCAAGGCTCAGGAATTGCGATAAAAAACCCTTGCAGAAAATGCAACGGTTCAGGCCAGATGCGAGTCAAGAAAAGAATTAGTGTAAAAATTCCTGCAGGCATTGATTCAGGAAACCACTTAAGGCTCAAAGGAGAGGGAAACACTGGCTTGAAGGGCGGAATGCACTGAGACTTGTATGTTGTTGTGCTAGTAAAGCCCCACAAGATTTTCAAAAGAGGCGCAAGCGACTTGTTTTTAGAAATGCCAATAAGCTTTACGGAAGCAGCGCTAGGAAGCGAGCTTGAGGTTCCGACAATTTCAGGAAAAAAAGCAATGCTTAAAGTTCCAGCAGGCACGCAGACAGACACTATATTCAAGCTCAAAGGCCTTGGAGTGAAAGAGATAAACTCCTCAAGGATTGGAGACTTGTACGTTAAAGCAATAGTCAAGACTCCTGCAAGCCTTTCAAAAAAGCAAAAAGAGCTTTTTGAAGAGCTCTCAAGGCTTGACGGTTTTAAAGAAAGGGAAGGCTTTTTCTCAGGCTTCAAGAGAAAATTTTCCAAATGAGCAAACGCTGTTTTTAAGCAAAACAAAAGCTTTTTATACATTACAAGGATAAGTGATACTTACAATACAGGAAAAACTGTTCCTTAAGGAGGATTTAAAGTTGAAAAGCAAAATTCTAGTCCTTGCCTTGGCACTAGGCATTATTATTTTTATAACAGGCTGCGTTGAGCAGCCTCCTGAAACTCCCCCAGAAAATCCCCCAATTGTTCCTCCAGAAGAGCCTCCTCAACTATCAGACATAACAGTTGATGCTACTGCGCCTTCAACAGCTCTTGTCCGCAGGAATGTGGAAATCAGCGGAATTGCAACTTATGACAAGGGCATTGTGGAAGTGATTGTGAATTTCAAAGGAGCAGGAGTTGAAGGCATTGACAGCTTTAGGACATTCCAATGCGACAATAAAACAGAGTGCGCTTACTCTGCAAACCAGGAGTACGCAAGCCCTGGAACGTACACTGTTGATATTATCACGCTTACAGCAGACTATCAAATCAAAACCATTAGCAAAACAATAACAGTCAGCGGAGGCGAAGCACAATGAAAAAAGAAATAATTGTTTTGATTGCATTGCTGGCATTCTCAAGCTTTGCAATTGCAGACACTTTAAACATTGAACAGGCAAACATCACAGCTGCAACAATGCTTACACAAGAATGCTATGTTTTCATAGACAACGAGACAACGATGTACATTACAGACTCGCAGTTCAAGTTTGGAGACATAGTTAGCTGCAATATTGCGGAAGAAAACGCCAGGACAACGCTAAGCAAGCCAATAAAGGCATTGGCAAAGCTTCCGGTAAACCACGTTGCATTTACCCAAGGTTATCCATTGCTCGCAATCGGAGCAGACAACAACTTTTACGCCTTGAGCCTTTCAGGGCAGTTTGCTTTGCTCGGCGCTGCAGAAACAGGCATTAATGTGCCTGCCTCAAAAATTGACGCAATAGAGTATGATTATCTTTCAGCACAAAGAGGAACAGCAAACTTGTGGATAATTTTAGCAACTGAACTTCCTGCAGCAGGCGCTGGCAGCGGTTCAACTCCGCCCACTGGCAGCAATGCTACAGGAAGCATTTACACAGACACCGCCTCGCCAGCAGAATCAAGCCTCCCTCCAGCAAAATTCGACATGAACCTTATTACAACATTCAGCGGAGCTTCAGCAGATGTTGGAGACAGGTTTGACTTTTTAATAACAGACATTAACGGAAACCTGGTTTTGGGAAAGAAAGGAACAGGAGCAGCAGGAAATTATTTCCGTTATGAGAGAAGCGCTCCGACTCTTTCAAGGACTGGAACACTAAGGCAGGTTTTAAAGCCTTGGAGCTCGCAGCAATATGAAGGCGGGCATTTAGGGCAGATTGTATTCCAGAACAGCGCTGTAATTTCAAACGTAAGCTCGGAATACAGAGAATACATCACCCCAGTGGTGCCAAGCAGAATAGTGCCTACTTTTTTTATTAAGGCAAACATTAGGAACAACGGCAACACCACCTGGACTACTGGAGCTAGCACTCCGTTGGATTATTATGATGACTTCCGCTACAGGGTGCATGCTATTCAAACGCCTTCTGGAAAACTGCTCTGGGACCCTGTTGTTACAGGCTCTAATCTTCCAGGAACAATAGCCCCTGGAGAGAGCATTAATAACAAACAGCTAACAATCCTCTTGGACCAGAATGCGACTTTTATTAACTCAAGCGGCCAGCGCATTCCAACATGGCTTAATGAAGGCCCAGGAAATTACACAGTATACTTTGGAATGGTGCAGGAAAGCATTGCATGGTTTGATGACGAAAAGCATGTCCAAATTACAGTGCCTAGCGTTCCAACCACTCCGCCAGTTCCAATACCTCAAATCATAAGCGAAAGCGGAACATACACAGTCAAGGGAGGAGACGGAATTGAAGTGCCAGAAGTTTCCTCAAGAACTGTGCTGATTGAAAGAATGGCTTTTGCAAACATTCCAGGCAGCACAGAACATCCAGCACAAGTTGTTTTTATCACAAGCTATAGGAATTTCACTTACCTGCAAGAAGGCCAGGATGCAAATTTCCTAATAGGCGGTGGTGCTGAAGCAGGCAGCTATGTGAATGTAAAAGTCAATTCAATCAACATCAATAATTTCGACTCAACACTATCTAGGGCAAGCATTGAAGTAAACGTTGTAATTCCGGAACGCCAAGTCATTACAGCAAGCGGAAGTTATACAGTACATCAAATGGATAGGATTGAAGTTCCGGAAGTTTCTTCAGAAACAGTGACATTGTCAAACCTGTACTTTGCAAACCCTCCAGGCAGCACAGAACATCCTCCAGAGGCAGTTTTCATATCCTCAGCAAGAGACTTCACTTACTTGCAGGCAGACCAGAACGCTAACGTTTTGGAAGGCTCTGGAGCAAGCGCCGGCAGCTATGTAAATGTGAAAGTCAACTCAATCCGCATAGTTCCGCAAAACCCAGAGTTTTCCACTGCTGAAATCGAAGTGAATGTTGTGCTTGCAGACACAGTAAACTTTTGCTACACCAATAACACTCACCCAGTCTCTGCTTGCGCGACAAGCGGCGAAACAATGTCAGCATGCAGGAGCTCTTACCTTGCGGAGCAGAATAATGTAACGCTTGAGGACATTAAACGCTGTACAGATTTGGCAAAGACAGCGCCAGCATGCCAGCAGTTGGAAGGACAGTTACGCACTATAACCAATCAAGGAACCTTGACTGTAGACACTAATTACTATTCAAGCATTTTTGACATTAACGGCGACGGAGACATTGATGCCCAAGACGTTTTGCAAGTAATTGGAGGAGCATTACAGGCTTCAGAATGCCAACAAAGAATCAGCCAGGTAGAGCAAGCCCTTCCAAGATGCGGAAACGTAACAATAGCATCTTGTGAGACAAGCGCAGAAAACTATTCAGTATGCGCTACAGGCTATTTTGCAGGAACAGTGAATGCTGACGCTTACTTCAGGTGCCAGGATGTTTTAGTTGCAAAAGCAGCGCCTTGCACGCAGCTTGAAGGATTCTTGAGGGTAGTGGTGCAGAACGGCAACAGCGAGCTAGCGCAAGGGGTTTATCCAACAGCAGTCTTTAACGCATTCAATGCCAACGCAGACAACAAGATAAGCTCTGCTGATATGCTTGCGGTAATAAACAAAGACTTGAATTGGGCGCAATGCAGCGAGAGAATGCAAACATTACTCAACTATCCTGGCCTAATAAAATATAGGTCTTCTTTGCCACCACTCGTGTCAGTTGAGCGTTATTGCGGGGCAAATAACACGTATCCTGTTTCCCAGTGTGGTTCGAATGCCGAGACTTTTTATGTCTGCATAGACGCTTACACAAAACAGTTAAACGGCATTGTTTTGCAGGACGCTAATGTGTGTCTTAATAATGCAAAATCGGCCATAACAGCGGCTCCAGCGTCGGCTCCTTGCATTGTTCTTGAGGGCATAATTAGGGTTGTTACCGCCAATGGCACGAGAGAGTACACGGCATCTCAACTAAACGCCGATGTTTTTGCAGACCTTGAAGCAAACGCGGATGGAAAAATCAGCGGGCAGGATGCTATAGCAGTCATGAATGCAGTTTCGGCAACTGCAGGCAATGCAGCCAATCGAACTTCCTTGGAGTCAGGCTGCAGTGCAAGGGTTGGAAGATGGTTTGCAAATTTCGCTTGGTGACTGATGGTGAGAGTGGGGTTACATACGTGCCTGGTTCCCTACACTGGTCCTCAGGCGCCTAAAATTGGCATTTGAAAACCGTCCATTGGTTCGCTTTCTTTTTTATTTTGCCAGCTTTAAACCAAGAGAAATAAAAAACCTTCTACATAAAAGGGTTAGTGTATGAGAGTTGCAATAATCCTGGTTTTAGTTTTGGCAATAATCGGCTTGGGCGGTTTTGCAAGCGCGAGCTGGCTTTCTCATGAGTGGAAAGAATTCAAGCAAAACATCAAAGTGGAC
>DUFJ01000060.1 GCA_013331925.1 Candidatus Iainarchaeum sp. | reverse complement strand
AAGGTTCTTTCGTCAGCTTCAATGTCTAAAAGGCGCTTATGCACTCGCATGTGCCATCTCTCGTAGCTTTCAGTGCCTCCGCCGCTCGGGGCTTTTCTTGTAGCGATTACCATTTTTTTAGTAGGCAAGGGGATTACGCCAGAGTGCTTTACTCCAGTCCTTTTTGCAACCTCCATTATCTGGCTGCAGATGTCGTTCAACTGCTTGTAGTCTGTGCAGCTTAGTTTTATGCGGGCTTTTTGAACCATTGCTTTCACTGAAGGATTTCTTTCATGAAACTGTTTAAAAATTCATAAAAAAGGGAAAAAAGCATTACTTTTTGGTAATGCTTAGAATGATTCCTGCCGCAACAGTCTGCCCCATGTCTCTTACAGCAAACCTTCCTAATTGAGGGAATTCCTTGAATGTTTCCACACAGACCGGCCTTGTTGGAGTTATCTTCACTATTGCCGCGTCTCCTGTTTTCAGGAATTTCGGGTTTTCCTCTTTTGCCTGCCCTGTTTTTGGGTCAAGGCTTTTTTGCAGTTCTGAAAACACGCAGCTTAACTGTGCTGTGTGCATGTGGAATACCGGGGTGTAGTTTACTGGAATTGCTGTAGGATGGTTCAAGACTACAATTTGTGCTATAAATTCTTTGGCAACTGTTGGAATGTTTTTTGTGTGGCCTGCAACGTCTCCTCTTGCAACATCTGCTTTTGCAATGCCTCTCACGTTAAAGCCTATGTTGTCTCCAGGAAGTGCCTGCTCTAGTTGCTCGTGGTGCATTTCAATGCTTTTTACCTCGCCTTGCTTTCCTGAAGGCATGAAGATTATAGTCTCTCCAGGCTTTAGGATTCCGGTCTCTACTCTTCCTACTGGAACTGTTCCCACTCCTTTGATGTTGTAAACGTCCTGTATTGGCAGCCTTAAAGGCTTGTCTGTTGGAGGCGCAGGAGCTGTAATCTCGTCCAAGGCCTCAATCAGAGTTTGGCCGTTAAACCATGGCAGTTTTGCGGATTTTTTCACAACGTTGTCTCCAATCCATGCCGAGACTGGAATGATTTTGAACTGTTCTGGCTTATAGCCTACTCCTGTCAAGAGCTTTTCAATCTCTGTCTTTAACTGATTATAGCGCCCTTGGTCATAATTGACTTCATCCATTTTGTTCAAGGCAACTATCAGCTGCTTTAATCCCATCACTTGCGCCAGAAAAGCGTGCTCTTTTGTCTGAGGCTGTATTCCTTCCTTTGCAGCAATGACCAGTACTGCAGCGTCAGCCTGTGAAGTTCCTGTAATCATATTTTTTACAAAGTCCTTGTGGCCTGGCGCGTCAATTATTGTAAAAGTGTTTTTTTTCAGGTCAAACTTTCTATAAGCCAAGTCGATAGTAACTCCGCGCTCTCTTTCTTCCTTTAACTGGTCCATCGCGTACGCAAAGGCAAAGGTTCCCTTTCCTCTCTCTTCAGCCTCTTGCTTTAATTTTCTGTAATCCTGCTCGCTCAAGGCTCCAGTATCGTACAAAGTCCTTCCTACGAGTGTGGATTTTCCGTGGTCGACGTGACCGATGAATATTAGGTTAATGTGCGGTTTCACAGCCATATAATTCTCCTCCAAAAAACCGCCCTATTTTTTCAAAAGGGCTTCCTTATACAAAATTCGCGAAATTTTAGCCTTTTGACGCGTTATTAATCATTTTTGGAGCGAATTATTTAAATACCAAACCCTCGCTCTTTGCCTTAAAAAAGCGGTTTTTAATATCGCGATGGCGTGTTTTATTAATGCGTAAGTTATTCCAGAAAGTAAAAGCCATTGCTCAGACACTTAGTGCCAGAAGGAAAGCAAGAGTCCAAAAGCGTCAGAAAAAAAGAGCAGAGGTTCTTTCTAATTATACGGATGCAAAGGCTCTAGTGTTAAAGCATATTAAACCGCCAGTTTGCACTCAATTGACTCAAACCGAAATTGAAAATGTCTGGAACTTAATATGGCAGCTTAGAAAAGCAGGCTTAAGGCATGAGTCTAAAGAAGCCATTGCTCTTTTTAACCTGGCAGGCTTGAAGTATAGGCATCATGTGCTAAGAAAACGCGTTTCTAGCCGAGAATGGAATGAAGCTTACGCGGCTTGGTCACGCTTTAAACTTTAATCCATGAAAAAGCTTGCGGGCTTTGGCTCTGGCTCCATGCCTTTCCGCTTTCTTACTTCAGCGATAGTGCTTTTTTGCAAATCTTTAGGAAGCTTTTCAAAACCGCAGTATTCTGCGGTCCAGATTGCCCTTCCTTCGGTTGCTGACCGGATTGTTGCAGAAAAACCGATCAATTCTTTCACTGGGGCTTTTGCAATAATGATTGTAGTGTCTCCTTCAGTCCTCATTTCAGAGATTTGCGTCCTTCTGCTTCCAAGCTCTCTTGAAGCAGCTCCCATGAAGCTTTCTGGCACGTTGATTGTGAGAATTTGCTTTGGCTCTAAAAGTATTGGCTCTGCCAGGAGCATTGCAGCGTAGATAGCGCGGTTTACCGCAGGCAGCACCTGCGCTGGCCCTCTATGGATTGCATCCTCATGCAGTGTTGCATCCTCAAGGTATATTTTTACTCCACTGCATTTTTCCTTTGCTAAAGGTCCTGAATCCATCGCGTCTTGGAATGCCTGGATTATAAGTTCTTTCACCTCGAACAATGCCTGGATGCCTTTTGAGGCGTCTATCAGGATGTTGTTGTGGTGAACGCACCATGCTTTTTTCGCTTCGCTTCTCTCCAAGCCCATGTTAATGAGCTTTTCTATAACGTCCTTGTCCTTCAGCTCCCTGATTTTCAGGTGTAGCTTGCTTTCGGAAAGCTTTTCCAAAAGCTCTGGCTCTAAAGGAGTGGCGCTTAGCTTGAACTTGTTGTGCTTGTTTGGGGACTTGCCTTCGACTGTTGGAGACTCTTTGGTTATAGTTTCCCTGTAAACCACAATCGGAACGCCTACAGTTATTGGAACCTTGTGGTCGACTTCTATCCTATAGCGCGTTACGTCAAGGTGCAGCTCTCCCATTCCTGAAAGAAGATGCTCTCCAGTCTCTTGATTGAGTGATGCTTGCACGTTAGGGTCTTCTTTTGTAATCTGCCTTATCACTTCTATGAGCTTTGGCAGGTCTTTGGTGCTTTTTGGCTCAACGCTTACTGTCATTACTGGCTCTGTATTGCTCATGAATTTTTCAAACTCTTTTATTTCCTTGGAGCTTACTGTCTCTCCNNGTCACCTGCTTCTTGCTTCCAATCAGGTAAACTGAAACGCCTTTCTTTACTGTTCCGGAGTAAAGCCTTCCTGTTGCAACATCTCCTGCATGAGGGTCTACTGAAACATCGTTTATCATCATTGCCACAACGCCTTTTGGATCGCAATTGAGCATTGACTGGCCTTCCTCGCTTTCTGTCTCCCCGCTCCAAATTTTTGGAATCCTGTATTTTTGCGCTTC
>DUFJ01000024.1 GCA_013331925.1 Candidatus Iainarchaeum sp. | reverse complement strand
AAAAAACACGAAACTTGTTCTAGAGCTTGCGGGAAAGCAAGGCATTTTTCCAAGAGGAGCAGCGCAAGAGATTGCAGTAAAACGCGTTGAGAAAGCAATGAAAAAAAGGAAAGGCTAAAACTGGAACAACGGCAAGGCGTTGATTAGCAAGAGCAATCCAACAATCCAGATGAAAATCCTGCCGATCAGCTTTTCCTTGTCTTTTTCTGGAATTTTCAAAAAGCCCAGGTATGGAATGCAAAGGATTTTCACCATTTTTCCGCCGTCAAAAGGCTCTATTGGAAGCAAGTTTGCTATTGCAACAAACAAGTTAAGCATGAAAAGCCAGAAGAAAAACTCAACTAATAGAATGCTTAATGGATTGATTTTGCTTTCATCCAAAGGCTGCGAGAATACGGCGCCAATGCTTCCGGAGCTTGCTTTCTCTATAGTTTCAAAACGCTCTTCGCCGCTCTCTCCCAAAAGCATGAATTCCAAAACCTTGCTTTGCTTTGCCAAGGCGCTGAACTGCTCAATGCTTGAAACTTTCACTCCATTCAATTCCAGAACGATGTCTCCTGCTTTTAACTTTTCAAAAGCAGGCGCTGGAATTTCAACTCCTTCAACAGTGAGAGTTTTCGAAACGCTAATGACCTGGACTTGCGGCGATGCGAAAGGAGCAACTAAAACTGAGAACAAGAGCAGGAAGATTCCAAGAGATATTGCAAACAAGGCAAGGTTTGACATAGAACCTACAGAAAGCACTTGAAGCTTTTTCACTGGCTTTTCTGCCTGGAATTTTTTTTCGTCAGGCTCCACAAAAGCTCCGATCGGAAGAAAGCCGAAAAGCACCAAACCGGAGCTTTTTAGCTTGATTTTGTGCACTGCTGCCAGAATTCCGTGAAAGCTCTCATGCACTACCAGGATTATGAGCAGTGAAAGCCAGCCGTGCAAGGGCACAAATATTGGAACATTAGGGATTTGAATTCCGGGAATTAGCGGAGCAACCCCGGGCAATGCCTTTCCTCCAGTGAGGATTTTGGCGATGACGTCAAAAGCGTTGATTGCGAGCAATAGCATTGAAAATCCTGCAAGGCCGAAAATTCCGAAAGAGAAAATTATCGGCAATAGGTTAGAGCTTACCAGAGGGTTTGCTGCATTCCTTCCGATTATGAAATACATTATTGCGGAAAGCGCTGCGAAAGAAAATATGAAGAGGATTATTCGTTTGGGCTTGGAAAGCTTCAAGCCGTAAAGATAGTCTATTCCAAGGCTTCCGAAGCCTATTATTATTCCAAGATTTGCGAAAGCTTTGAAAAGGCGATGGAAGCGCGAGAATTTCTGGAAAAACTCCAAGGGCTTTTTTGTCCGCACTATTGAAATAATCCTCAAGAAAACCTGCGCCTTAAGCTTTTCCTTCAAAACCCAGGCGAATGAAAAGCAGGCTGCAAAGAAGACAATAACGTAAGCAAGGGTTTCAAGCAAAGGCATTTCTATCACTCTCTTGAATTCTCTCGCAGGCTTAGCTGCAATGCCTTCTCAAGCTTTGCAACAAGCTGTTCTGAAGGAATAAGCTTCTGGCTTTCAATCTTTTGCAGAACGCTTTCTTTTTCAAACATCTTTTTCGCAAGCTCTTCCAGAGTCAGGCCTAAAGCCTGCCTTTTGTTCCTTACAGCGCTTCCATAATCTGCTTTCAGGCTCAAGCCTTCGTCAAGCTCTCTTGAAGGAAGAAAGGGCTTTTTCTGGATAAAGGCTTTTCGCATTTTTTGGCTTTCAGCTCGAGGCTCTTGCACTATGCTTCCAAGAGTTGAGCATTCATCGCAAGCAAGCAGTACAGCGCCGTCAATTTCCACGAAGGTTTTTTCAAAAGCAGGCTTTCCGCAAAGCTCGCAGTTCATAAAGAAAAAAGAAAGCCGCTTTCTTAAAAAACAGGAGTGGTTTTTTGAGGGTTAAGGCTAAGGGATTCCTGGTTTCTTGAAAAGCGTAAAAAGGAATTAGGCCCGCAACAGAAATTGCTGCGGGACTATAGAGAGTTGGTTGAACTTAGTAAGAATTGGGGATAGGCTCACCAACTAAGTTCTATACGGCACTGAACTAAATCAGCGCCAGAATTAATAGTGCAGGCAGGTTATATTTAAACCTTTCCCGGAAAATTCGTTAATTGCGCCAAAAGCGGGGAAGCCTTGTTTGGTGCTTTAAAAGCTTTTCGCTCGGGCTTTTTTCCAATCCTTAGAAACTGTTTTTTAAAAAAGCCGTATCTTGTTGTTTTAGAGTGCTTGCAAAATGGGAACAGCAATTGGAGAGCTTTTGGAAAGGCAGAATATAGAGCTTGATTTTCTGGCAGGAAAGACAGTTGGAGTTGACTCTTACAACATAATCTACCAGTTCTTGAGCAGCATTAGGGGAAGTGACGGAACGCCTTTGATGGATTCTGAAGGCAATGTCACAAGCCATTTGACTGGCATTTTGTACAGGACTGCAAACTTGTTTGAAAAAGGGATAAAGCCTGTTTTTGTTTTTGACGGAAAGCCCCACAAGCTAAAGGCAGAGACTATTAAAAAAAGGCACGAGATTAGGACTGAGGCTATTGCAAAGCACGAGAAGGCCTTGAAGGAAGGGGATTTGGAGCAGGCAAGAAAGTTCGGCTCCAGAGCCCTAAAGCTTACTGAGCCAATGCTAAAGGACGCGAGAGAGCTGATTCAAGCTTTAGGCTTTCCCATAGTTGAAGCGCCTATGGAGGGAGAGGCGCAAATCAGCGTGATGTGCAGTAATGGAGTGCTTTACGGAGCAGCAAGCCAGGATTATGACTGCCTGTTGTTCGGAGCGCCTAAAGTTTTCAGGAACATTGCTGTAACAGGCAAGCGCAAGGTTCCTGGAAAGAATTACTACGTTGACATCTCTCCGGAATTCATTGACTTGAAAAAAAACCTTGAGGCTTTGGGAATTTCAAGGCAAAAGCTAGTCTGGCTTGGAATTTTGATAGGAACTGATTTTAATGAAAAATTCCCGCGCATTGGCCCAAAGACAGCGTTAAAGCTCGTGAAAGAAAGCGGGAGTTTTGAAAGCGTTTGCGAAAAAGCAAAATTCAGGCCTGAATTTGATTACAAGGAAGTTGAGGAAATTTTCCTAAAGCCTCAGGCAAGCGAGGAGTTTAAGATTGAATTCAAGGCTCCAAATTCGGAAAAGGTTTTGGAGTTCTTGTGCGAAAAGCACGATTTTTCAAGGGAAAGGGTTGAAAGCGTTTTGAAAAAGCTCGGGCAGAAAGCAAGCGAGAAAGGAAGCCAGCAAAGCCTTAGCGCTTGGTTCAAGTAAAGCGCAATGCGCAAGGTTTAAATCATTGGAAAAACAAATATTGCAAAAGCGAGGTTTTTGGAATGAGCGGAGAGAGTTTCAGAGAGCTTGCTGCAGTAGGTTTGCCATTAAAGACCAGAAAAAACAATAAGGCAAAACTTTACACCTGGCAGGCTGGAAGGTGGGTGCGCGCTGATGGAATGCTGGTAAAAGACCCCGAGATTTTGAGAATGCTTGACAGAAGGCTTCCAAAGCAATACAGAAGCCTGAACAGGCGCAGGCTTATTCATTGAACTTTAAAGGCACGAAAACGTAAAATCCTGGAGCAAAGCTTTGCAATAATTCTCCGTTCTTTTTTTCCAGAATTTCCAGCTGTTGCGAGAAAGCAGCCCCTACTGGGGCTACTAGAATTCCCCCTTCAGCAAGCTGTTCAACCAAGGCGTCTGGAACTTTAGCACAGGCTGCAGAAATCAGAATCCTATCAAATGGCGCTTGCTCTGAAAGGCCTTTGGAGCCGTCAGCGCAAAAAACCTTAGCATTCTTTACTCCTGCATTTTTCAGGTTTTTTTTTGAAATTTCTGCAAGTTCTGGAAGCAGCTCAATTC
>DUFJ01000112.1 GCA_013331925.1 Candidatus Iainarchaeum sp. | reverse complement strand
TGGAAAAAGGCCTTTTGAAAAAGAATGAAAGCTCAAAAAATTGGGTTGAAAAAGAGTTCTCGATTTCCGAGAAATTCTTGAAATCTGCAGAAAAAACGCTTGAAATTGAAGAGTTTGAAATAAGCGTCATTGCGGCTTATGATTCCTTGTTCCATTCGGCAAGAGCGCTGCTTTTCAAGCAAGGAATTGCAGAAAAAAGCCATTACTGCCTAATTGAAGCATTGAAAGAACTTTACAAAAACGACAAAGCATTAATTGGTTTTCTAAAAAGCATTGACCAAGTCAGAGTTTCAAGGCATAGGCTGCAATACTCAGGGGATTCTGCAGGAAAGCAAGAGGCAGAGTTTGTCAAAGAATTAGCTGAAGATTTTTTAAAGTTTTCAAAGGCGAAAAAATAATGCTTTCAATCCAAAACTTGCGCAAGTCTTTCGGCGGTGTTCAGGCATTAGAAAACTGCAGCTTTAAGGTTGGTGAAGGCAAAATCACTGCCTTGATTGGTCCTAACGGCTCTGGAAAAACCACCTTGTTCAATATTGTTTCAGGATTGCTGAAGGCGGATTCCGGAAAGGTTTTCTTCCAAGGCAAAAACATCACGAACAAAAAGCCCGAAAGGATTGCAAGGCTTGGAGTTTCAAGGCTTTTCCAGCAGTCAAGGCTTTTTGAAAACCTGGCTGTTGAAGAAAACCTGCTTTTGGCATTGAATGAAGATGATGAAAAGTTCTGGAAAAACGCTTTAGGCTTAAACAATCCAGGCAAGGAAAAGCATGTCAAGGTCAAGGAAATCCTAAAAACTGTTGGTTTGGAGAACGTTGGAAAAAAGCTTTCAAGAGACTTGAGCTTTGGCCAGAAACGCCTTGTGGAATTGGCAAGAGCGATTGCAAAGCCTCACAGTTTTTTGATGCTTGACGAGCCGATTGCCGGAATCAATCCAAAATTAAGGGTTGAGATTGCAAAAGCCTTGAAAAGCCTGAAAAAGCAAGGCCAGACAATCCTGCTTATAGAGCACGACATGAGCTTCACTTTAGGAATTGCAGACTTTGTGATAGTGCTTGATGATGGAAGAGTGATTGCTGAAGGCGTTCCTTCAAAAATCCGCAAAAACCCTAAAGTGCTGGAAGCTTACCTGGGAGAATAGCCTTACTTTTTGGCGATTTTCTTAACTGCCAATTTTGGACTAAAGGCCTTGGCTAGCTTTTGGCAAAAAGCTTGCTGTTTTTCCAGAGCACTTCAAAATTTTCCTTGTAGCTTTTGCTTATTGTAGCGCTTTCTATTAGGATTGCAACAGGGTTTTCAGGCTCCCAAAGCGTCAGCAGCACTTTGTCATTGAAAATCAGAGTTCCGGCCAGTGAAGGGCTTGATTCTGGCTGGAGTTTTACATAGGCAAATTGCATTTTAGGCCCTTTTTCAAGCCGTTCCAGGGCTGATGGAACGTTGTTGTATATTATTTTCAGCTTTATGCCAAGCCTTGCTCTTTCCTTGTGCCATTTTTCTATAAAGATTGGCAAAATCTTGTATGAAACCCCGGAAGAGCCGAAAGCCAAAAGTTCTTGCGGCTTTTCCCTCAAGACCAGGTTCATTCCAGACTTTAAGCCTTCCTTGCCTTCAAACACTTCAACCTTGGTTTTCATTTCTTGCAGGTTTCTAAGCTTTGAAAGCTCCAGGACTGACTGCTGCAAGGCTTCAAGCTGTCTCCCCTTTTGTTCCTCAAAATTTTCAATAATCTTTTCAGGAGAGGTGGCTTGGAAAAATTTCTTTCCAGACTTGATGGTATAAGTTGCAAAGCCTTTTTCCAAGAGCACGTCCAGGTAATCGTAGACTGAAGAGCGCAAGATTCCGCTCTTTTTTGCAACCTGGTTTGCCAGGCTCGGGCTGTACTTTAGCAGCGCGATGTAAACCCTTGCTTCTTTCTCTTTCAAGCCGATTTTTTCGAAAAAATCCAAGTCCATGATTGTTTTTTGGAAGGATTAATTAATAAATGTTGTGGAAAAATCCACAGCAGATTTCCATTAAGGGATTAGGCCGTTATTGTATAAGGGTTTCAATGCCTGGAGAAACGTTAAAAAAAACCTTGCTTTTTGTAATTGTTTTCTCGCTAGTTGTTGGGGCAGTTTTTTTATCCGGCTGCCTCCAGCAGGAAGGCAGCGGCAGTGTTGTGCTGGCTCAACCAGGGCCAGTAAAGCTTAGAATAGGCGCATTGCTGGACTTGACTGGGAAAGGAGCCTCTTACGGCAATGATGCAAGGGACGCTGCCCTGCTTGCTGTTGAAGACCTGCGCAAAACGCAAAAGAGCCTTGAGGTTGAACTGCTTTTTGAAGACTCGCAAAGCGAGGATTTGCAGGCAGTGAATTCTGCAAAAAAACTTCTTGAAATTGATGGGGTTAGAGTCATTTTAGGGCCTGTCAGGTCTAACGAGGTTTTGGCAGTTGCTCCGCTGACCGAGGCAAAAAAAGCAATTCTCTTCACATTTGTTGCATCAGCTGATGAGATAACAAATGCCGGGGATTTTGTGTTCAGGAATAGGGAAACTGGAAGCTTGCATGGAGAGAAAATCGCTGAATTTATCAAAAGCAATGGCATTGATGCTGTTGCTGTCTTGTCAGCCCAGTCCGCTAATTCGAAAACATACGCGAGCAGCTTTGTGCAAAAGTTTGAGGCTTTGGGCGGGAAGATTGCAAAAACAATAGAGTATAATGAAAACTTAAAGGATTTCAAAAGTGAGATAGTAAAAGCGCTTGAGGCAAACCCTAAAGTACTGTATGTTTCGCCAGCAACAGACTCTGACGGAATTATCCTGATTAGGCAAATCAAAGAGTTTGGCTTTAAAGGCTTGATTGCTGGAGCGCCTGGGTTGGACTCTCAGGCTTTCTTGCAGTCCGGAGTTTCTGAAGGGGTTGTTATAACCTCGCCTTTTTTTGATTCTGAAAACACAGCGGTTAAAGAATTTTCAAGAAGGTTTGAGGAAAGGTTTGGCAGAAAGCCCGCGTTTTACACTGCAAATGCTTATGATGCTGTGATGCTTTTGGGCGCTGCTGCGCTGGAATGCAAGGGTGATGAAAACACCGAGTGCTTGCGGGATTTTTTATACAATGTTAAAAATTATGAAGGCCTTGGCGGCTTGACGACTTTTGATGGCAAAGGCGACGTGATAAAGCCAGTAATGGTAAAAAAAGCAGTTAATGGAAAGTTTGAAAGGCTTGAGTGAATAATTTAAAGTCATTCTTTCGCTTTCTCCCAGATTACCTCAAAGTATTTCCTGAAAGAGCCGGCCACTGGCTTGCTTTTTATGAAGAACACTTTTGGCTTTTCCTGGTGCCAATAGATTATCATCGTCCTGTCCGCAGCGACATTAACGCTTGCCGGAGTGTCATCAAGCAAAAACCTGATTTCAGTTAGAGGCAATTTTTTCCATTCTTTAACCTCAGCATCATCTCGCAGGCTTTCATTGTAAATCAGCCTGTAATGGATTTTTTTGCTTATTCTTTTCCTGTTGATTTTTTCAAGAAATTTGGAAACTTTCTTCCTGCCTGATGGAATCCCAAAGCTCGCGCCCAAAACAACTACTTTTTCCCCTTCTTTGAGGCTGTCCAAGCCTTCATTGTAGATAGAGCTTAATCCTTCGATTCCTTCAAAGACCTCAATTCTTTCCCCTTCTGGGTTTGCCCCGAACTTTTTCTGCAACTCAGGCAGCATTTGCAAGGCTTCGGAAGAAAGCCCGTTGATTTCTTGCTTTTTCCTTTCCAAAAAATCGATTATTTTCTTGGGGTTTGAGGGTGAAAAAAACTTTGTCCTTTCCTTCAAAGAATAGCTTGCTAATCCCTTATCAACGAGCTTTTCCAAAAGCGCGTGGATTTTAGAGTATGAGACATTTGCTTTTTTTGCAATTGGCCCGACAGTGCTCTGGCCCAAATCCAGCAGTGCAAGATATGCTTTTGCTTCTGCATTGGTCAAGCCGATTTTTGAGAGCATCAAAGCCAGGTCTTTCATGGTCAAAAACAGTTAGGGCCTTAATTTAAATATACTCCCTAAAGGGGGAGTTAAATGATAATAACCTGTAATGCCGAAAGGTTTTTATGGATTCAAGGTTGGCTATAGGGGGCGCAATAGCTTTGGCTATTGCATTGATTGCGGTGCTTTCTGCAGCAGGCTGGTTTTTTTCCCAGCCCGCAAGCCAGGAGAAAGTGAAAATCGGGGTAATGGCTCCTTTTTCCGGTCAGACTGCCTGGTGGGGGGAATACATAAGGCAAGGCATTGAAATTGCT
>DUFJ01000088.1:2850-3320 GCA_013331925.1 Candidatus Iainarchaeum sp. | reverse complement strand
TCCGGAATTTTCCTGATGACAGCCAAAGACTTCACGCTCTCAAACCGCTTTCTTGAAACAACTCCTGAAAGAAAACCAACAAACTTCATTCCAGCAGTCCTTGCGGCTTTAGCGTCAGGCAGGCTGTCTCCAACATACAAGCACTCCTTCCTTCCAAGCTTTAGCTTTTTCAACGCAAGATTCAACTCGTCAGGAAAAGGCTTCGAACGCTTTACATCGTTTGCGCAAATTAAAACATCAAACAATTCCAACTCTACTGGCTTTAAGGAAGCAAAAAGCATTTTCCGCTCTGTGCCTGAGGCAATAGCAAGCTTCAGGCCTTTCCTTTTCAACTTTTTCAAAAAAGCAAAAGTGCTCTTGTGCATTAAGTGTTTTTTTTCAATTACCCCATCATATAATTTCACTTTCAATTCCGCAAAACCATCAAGCTTTTTCACGCTTGCTTTCTGGCCGTGAGTTTCAAGCATTCT
>DUFJ01000088.1:0-2750 GCA_013331925.1 Candidatus Iainarchaeum sp. | reverse complement strand
ACTGCCACAGCCAGTTTACATCTGGTCAGGCATAATCGCAAAGCGATTATGCGATGCTTGCAGTATTTTTCTTTTGGGATGGACTGGAGACCTTTTCTTTTTCTTAAAAAGAAAAGGGCTTAGGAGTGCGGCAAAAACTCGGGTTCAAATCCCGACGAGGGCAACCTTCATTTTGGTTCCATACCTGCCTTTTTCAATAAACAAAATTAATAACCATAGTTCTGTAATTATAATATGGCCGCTTGGTTTGACTTTTTTAAACGGAAAACTAATTCGGAAGTAGCAGTCAAGCAATCTTCAATTCCGGGGGCGGGAAAAGTGATTGTAATGATTCCCGCGTATAATGAAGAGAAATATATTGGCAGAACTATTGACCTTTTGAAAAGGGAGCAAGATGTCATAAGCGAGATCGTTGTTATTGATGATGGAAGCAGAGATGCCACTTCAAGAATTGCAAAAGAAAAAGGAGCAACAGTTTTAAGATTGCAAAAGAACACGGGAAAGACTGGAGCATTTATTCAAGGATTAAGGTATTGTCATGAAAAAAAGGCAGACATTATCTTGAATTTGGATGCTGATTTGATTAAAACAGATACTAAAAGCCAAGTCGTTGAATTAGTCTCGCATTTGGTAAAAAACCCGGCTTTGCTGATGGTTTTTGCCAGAGCCCATGAAAAAACCAGCGCTGGATTTAATCCAGTAGAGCACGCGTACAATGGGAACAAGGCGTTCCGCATGAAAGCGTTTAATCCGTTTTTCAAAGGTAACAAAAAATGGGTTTCCTTGCTTTCAAGTGGCGGAAGGTACGGACTTGAAGAAGCGCTTCGTTATTTAATTCGAAGAGAAAGGGTTTCAAGCCTATTTCTTTCAGGATACACTCCTGCTTTTTATTTTCGCGAAGCTTGCAGAGGAAGCGTTGAAGTTAAAGAAGACAAAGATATTGAAAAAATCAGAAATACTGCTGCAGAAAGACAAAGAAAAGCAAGAGAGCTAATGAATCAAAGGCGATTGAGAAATTCGGGTCGTAAATTATAATACTATAAAAGAAGACGCTTACCCTGTTAATATGGCATCTAACCAAAAGGCGCCCAGCATGGCAAGGGCATTAAAAAAAATAAGGCAGGAATTCAAAAATGGCTTCACTGATTGAAAAAATAAAGCAGGACATTGCGGCGATCATTGATTCAACAAGCCACCAGAATGCCGCAACCATAGCCACCAAGATAGCGAAAAACTTNNCATGTGGAGTTGAGGAACAAGCTTAATGAAGGAAGGTTCAAGCAAGTGCCTTACAATGAAAGAATGCTATTGCTGCCGCACTGCTTGAGGAACACTAAAGACTGCATTGCAAAATACGGAGAGGAAGGGCTAGATTTTGGCAACTGCGAAAAATGCAACAAGTGCCAGATGCCTGCTTTGGAAAAGATAGGCAAGCAATTGAACTATAAAAAAATTGCGTGCCTTCCAGGCGGTTCGATGGTTGAAAAGCTCGTGAGAAAGTACAAGCCAAAAGCGATTGTTGGAATTGCATGCAGCCCTGAATTAAACATGGGCATTGACAGGATGAGCGAACATGGAATCCCGACGCAAGCTGTCCTCTTGCTTAAAGACGGCTGCAAGGACACTGAAGCAAACATTGAAGAGGCAAGGGAAAAAATAGCATTGATAACGCCAGAAGCAAGGGAAAAAAGCAAGGCTTGACGTTTTGGTTTAAAATCATTATTTGGGAGAAATTTGATTAAAACCAAGCCCCTGTGGCTCAGTGGTTAGAGTAGCGGTTTTGTAAACCGTTGGTCGGGAGTTCGAATCTCCCCAGGGGCTTTTAAAAAAAACCTCAACATAACGGTTTTAGTTTTTTAAACCCTTTCTAAAGGAAATAGTTCTAAACTGGTTTTTTTATGAGTAGAGAGTTTGGAAAATACACCGGAAGCCTGCCTCACGAGACCTTAAGCATCTGCCCGGAATGCAAGAGAGTTTTGAAGGCAAGGGTTTTCGCGGAAAAAAACAATGTATTCATAGAGAGAAAATGCCCAAAGCATGGAAATTTCAAGGAAGTTTACTGGGAGAATGCGGAATACTATAATAAGATGAGGAAGTTTGGCTCTGAAGAGGCAAAAATCCAAAACCCGAATACAGGATTTGTTGGAGAGAATGGGGAAAGCTGCCCTTTTGACTGCGGCCTCTGCAGCAATCACAAAAGCCATACTGGCTTGGCAAACATTGCAATAACCAACCGCTGTGACCTCTCATGCTGGTATTGCTTTTTTTACGCAAAGGAAGGAGAGCCGATTTACGAGCCTTCGTTAGAATTGATTGACAAAATGCTCGCNNTGAGAGACCAAAAGCCTGTTTCTACAAACGCAATCCAGCTTACGGGCGGAGAGCCGACTTTAAGGAATGATTTGGAAGAGATTGTGAAGCTTTGCGTAAAGCGCGGGTTTGAGCACGTGCAACTTAATACCACTGGAATAAGTCTGGGCTTTAAGAAAGGCCTTGCTGAAAGAATGAAAAAAGCAGGAGTTGGAACAGCTTACGTGAGCTTTGACGGAACAACAAAGAAAACAAACCCGAAAAACCATTGGGAAATTCCCTACGCTTTGAAAGAGTGCGAAAAAGCAGGCATTGGAGTTGTTTTAGTTCCGACGCTCATTAAAGGGATTAATGATTCAGACATTGGAAACATCATAAACTTTGCATTGAACAACCTTCAAGTAGTGAGAGGCGTGAATTTCCAGCCAGTGAGCTTTGTG
>DUFJ01000090.1:4060-4259 GCA_013331925.1 Candidatus Iainarchaeum sp. | reverse complement strand
AGTGAAAGGGTGATTGTGGAAATGAATTGCTGAAAGCGAATGCTTGGATTTTAGAGCTAATGCTCCTGCGACTGGGCTGTCAATTCCGCCGCTTATCAAGAGCAAGAGTTTCATAAAGGAATTTGGTTTTGGGAGTTTTTAAAAAGCGAGCGGAGCAAGGAACTTGCTATCCAAAGTTAGGCACTACGTTTTTTTGCGG
>DUFJ01000090.1:0-4053 GCA_013331925.1 Candidatus Iainarchaeum sp. | reverse complement strand
AGGCACTACATTCTATGCGGAGCAAGAAATTGCATTGAAAGAGTTAGGCACTACAAGTTAGCGGAGCAAGGTTTTTGGAATGAAGAGTTAGGCACTACGGGGTGCTCCGTTAGGCACTACAATGCCTTTTTCGCAAGGCAGCAACGAACTCGCAGTATCTAAAGATACTGCAACCTGCAAGAGAAAAATAAAAATAAAAAAAAGAAAAAGCGTTTAAAAATTCTAAATTTTTAATTCAGAAATTAGTACCTGTCGCGTTTTGGCTTGTGCTTTTGATAGCACTCGCGGCAGTACACTGGCCTTGAACCGTCAGGCTTGAATGGCACTTCTGTCTCTTGGCCGCAGTCAGAGCATGTTACCTTGAACATTTCCCTAGGACCGCCAAAGCCGCGATTGTCGTCTCTAAAACCCATTTATTCTTTCACCTACTTTTTATTATTCGTGACTGGTTTTGAAAAAACTAAAGGAACTAGCTTCTAAAATAAAAAACCACTTTCACTGCAATATTTGGGAAACAATAGGATTAAAAAGCCTTGATTTGCCCTCTTAGTGCAAGGGCAATTTTGCCTCAAGCCTGCAGTTCTTTGACCCAGAATCCTGTTTTTTTCGCCAATTGCATGAATGGGGCTGATGCTAAAGGCCCTGCTTCAAAACCTAACTCTTCTATTGGAATCAGCTGTTTTGAATAGCCTTGGCTTTTTGGCAACTGCTCGTAATGCTTTTCGAAAATGTTCGCTCCTACTGTCCTGCCTCTTGCTGCGATTTCTTTCGGGAATATTATGATTTTTTTCACTCCTGCCTGCCTGAATCCTTGCTCTAAAAACTGCAATACTGCCTCATCCCAGTCCCCAAGCTGCCTTTTCTCCTTGCTTGAAAGGCTGAAGAAAGCGTTTCTTGTCTGGATGTTGCTTATGATTGCTACTGGCTCTTTTTCATTTAACGCTATTTCTCCGCTGAAATACCCTGCCGCCTTGTTTAAGTGCTTCAGGAGCGGCGTATAGTCTCCTTGCTGATGTTCAAGCCTTTGCAGGTTTTCAGTGCTTGCTGGCTTTGCGATAAAATGGAAAGTATTGTAGCCATGCTCTGTCCTGTCTGTCCGCATTGCTGTGAAAACATTCACTCCCCTTAATGGAGTGATTTCCAATTCTGCTCCCTTTCTTGTCCTTACTCTTGCATGGTTTGGAAATGCTGAGAGAATTCTTTCCGTTGTTCTAAGGCGCGCGTTTCTGAACCACGGTCTCCTTAGCCTTGAAACCTGATTGCCGAAGTAACTAATGACTCTTTCCTGCTGCCACCACTTGCTTTCCTCGCGCCTTGAGGCGCCCTTTTTCAAAAACCTTGGTAGCAGGTTTGAAACTTTCATAAGTGTTACTTTTTACGCTTTAATCTCTTTCCCGCTTACAGCGTCAATCCTTAATGTCTTTGTCTCTCCGTTCATTCTTTCCAGCACTGCCTCAAAGATTGGCCTGTGGACTTCTTCCACTTTTTTCACTATGATGCTTGGCCAGAGTTTTTGCACCAGCTGTATTGCTTCTTCTTTAGAATGCTTTTCCATCTCTTTCCCTAATGCCTGCACTGTCACAAAGCGCATTTTTCCAATGCTTGATAGCATTTCATGCCCTGGTCCTGGAGGAAGGTCAAGCAATTTTTCGTCAACAGAGTATTTTTTCACACCATTCTTTTCCTCAAGCCTTAAGATTCCTTTCTCTACAAGCCTGTCAGCTGTTTTCCTGAATTTTTGCTCGCTTGCCTGCGGAATTTTCTTTTTCAGCGCAATGCTTTTCACTATTTCCAGCTCTTCCTCGCTTGCGTCATGCAGCGCGCTTGCGCCTTTGGAGTGCAAAAATTCCCTTCCGTTATAGTGCAAGAACTCTCCTGTTGAAGAGTCAATGTAGCATTCGTTCCTTGCGAACTCTTTCTTCAAGTTGTACTCGTTGAACAATACCTTCCATACTGTAACGTACTTTAGCTGCATGCTTGCAATCCTTTCCTCCTCTCCCAAAAAGCCCAGCAGTTTTTTCTTCCTTGCCTTGTCAAAAGCCTTTCTTGCCTGCCTTTCGCTTATTGCTGGAGGAATTGCAACAAGCTCTGTTGCCTCTTCCCTCTCTTTCGCTTCCTGTTCTAAAACTTCAGCGCCTTCTTCTATCTCTTCCCCAATTGTTTGGGTTTTTTCAGCAATCAAAGATTGCGTTTCAACAGGCTTGTAGCCTTTTTTTGAGATAGTTNNCCCCTGCCTGTGCCTTGTACTTGGTGTTTAAAGTGTCAATCAATGCCTGCAGTTTCTCCAATTGCATTACTCCTTCCCTTTCAAGCTTTCCTCTCGCCAAGCTTAGAGCTAATGCCTGCACTTCCTCTTGGCTTAGCTCTTGCGCGCTTTCCATTGTTACAGCATCCCTTCCCTCGTGCTGGCTCATTCTAGGCCTGATGCGCATTATGAAAGCTCTTGAAGTTTCTTCAGCCCTGTCTCCAGTTAATGCAACTCCGACTGGAAGAGTTTTGATGAACGTTGCCTTCCTGTATTTTGATGGAATGATTGTCGGAGTCCTCTTGTAAACTGCTTTAATGTCGTCGTCAAAAACAAGCTTGTGGGTCATTATAATGTCCAGCTGGCTCAAAACCTTAGTGTCTATTGCTGAAGGCTGTTGTGTTGCAAACACTAAGCTCAAGCCTGGCCTTCTTCCCTGTTTTACGTATTCTATAAGCCCAGCGCTTGCCGGAGTCCTTACATTTCCTGAAGGAATTAAAGTGTGGGCTTCGTCAATAAAGAGCCAGGTTGCTGGCACTTCCAGCTCTAACACTTGGTCCATGTCTTTTTCCTTGAATCTTGCAGAAGCCTCTTTTCTTGTCGTTAGCTTTCTTGCAGCCAGGAGCCTTCTTGCGAGAATTCCAATCACCAATGCCGTAACATTGTCTTCCAAAAAGCTAGTGTCAAGTACTGTCAGCTGGCCTTCTCTTGAAAACTCTGATAATGGAGTCCCATTATCTGAAAAAATCCCCCAGTTCTTTGCTGCCCCAAACCTTGAAACCAATGCCCTTACAGAATCCTGCTTGAATCCTTTCTCCCTGCTGTTTATTTCAGAATCTTTTTCCAGGCAGTGCACGATGTCGTCAATCCCGTATTTTTTTCCCTTGCCTTTGATTGCAAAAGCCTTCTCGTCTGATGTTTGCAAAGTCCTGAAGCCTGCTTCAACTTTTTTAACTGCTTTTTCCAATAGCAGCCCTGTCGGCGAAAACCTGTCTATTCCGAAAGTAAGGCACCAGTCATCGCTTGTAAGCAATGAAGGCTGGATGTTGAATGTCGCATCGTAAGTGTTTTTTGGAGTTTCACTTGCCATTCCTTCCGGAATGAAAACTTTCAAGTTCTTCAATCCTTCAGGCATTATGTTCCATTCTGCCATTGCCTCTAGTTCTTTCTTCTCGCGGTTTGGAAACCTCATGCTCCAAAAAACCCCAATTGGGTCTATTACCACTATTCCAACATTGTTGTTTTTCAAAGCAAGCTCTTCCGCAATGACTCCAAGGACGTAGCTCTTTCCGGATCCTCTTGACCCGCAAACAAAAACAACGTGCGGGTTCAAAGAGTCCAAAAAAACGTTCTTGTCCTGCAGTTCTGCTTCTCCAACCTTTCCGACGTACAGCGCTCCCTGCATTCCGTACTTTGAGTGCACGCTTTTTTTCATGCCTACAAAAACATTGTCTCCTTCCTGCAGGAACTTTAATGGAACGCTTGTTTCTGAAGTCCTTACGCTTTCGCTTCTTGCTTTTTCCAGGATTTTTCTCCTGATTCCTTCTGTTGAAATCCTTTCTTCCCCTTTCGCTCCTGGATTCTCTGGCTCTGTTTCAAAATCCTCGCTTTCAACCTCCAGGTCTTCCACAACATCTTCCTCGTGAATGCCTTCCTCTTTCAGCTCTTCTTCCGGAACTTCTCTTTCCAGAGCCCATTTTTCTTCCTGCTTTTTCACTGGCTTGTAAATGTCTGTCTCTTCCCTTTGCTCTAGCTCTCCCCTTACCTTGATGGTGAATTTTTTCTCTTTTTCAGGCTTGTAAATGTCT
>DUFJ01000027.1 GCA_013331925.1 Candidatus Iainarchaeum sp. | reverse complement strand
GAAGTTTTCCACTCTCTCAATGCCTTGCAAGGGAATCTCCCTGTACGCAAAGCTGAAGCTTCCCTCAAAATTGAAAGTTAACTCTTCCCTCGCTTGAACGCTCGCGTCTTCAGCGATTTTATAATCAATGCTCACGTTTGGGAAATAGAAAGACTTTGCGCTTGCAAAGCTAGCCAGAAGCAAAAAAATCGCCAAAGCCAGTAATGCTTTCTTTGAGTTTCTCATTCTGCAAACTATAAGAAAATGCAGGTTTTTATTGCTTGCGTTTAATGCCGAAAAAAGCAATAATGCACCAAAGTGGTTTTGCACGAACCAAAAGAAATAAATTCCAAGCTGGAGCGTTCTTGTAATGAAGCCGAAATTACTGCTAGCGATTGGAGCATTGCTTGTTTTTGCAATACTGGTTTCAGGCTGCACCCAGCAAGGACAGCAAAATGACACGACAGGGAATACAACTGTTTCAAACCCTCCAGCGCAAGAGCCTGAAGAAACTCCAATAGCAATTTCCTTAACAACAACCCCAAGCACCGCAATTGCCGGAGAATCTTTAGCTATAGCCTGGAGCATTGAAAGCCCTGAAAAAACAATCAACCACACTGCAGTGCATTACGGGCCTTCAAGCGTTTCAAACCCCCAAGTTCCAGCAGACTATCCTTCAGCCTCTAGCTTTCAATGCACTCAAACGCCTTGCAGCATTCCAGGCTCTTTCAGCACTTCACTTTCAATCCCAGAGTCAGGAACTTACTATTACAGGGCGCACGCGATAGTTGACGGAATGCATTACTGGAGCAGCGAGAGAACGATTACAGTAAGCGCTCCAGCGCAAGCCCCGGCTCCAGAACCAGAGCCTGAGCCAAGCGTTCAAGAATTTTCCATACTTGCTGATGATTCTGGATTTTACATTGATGGAAGCAAGGTTTCAAGCATTCAGGTTTCTAGCGGAAACAGCGCGAAAATAAATTTCACAGTAAGCACTTCTAATGTTTATTACGGCGGATTGCAAATCAAAGGCTGCGGCCAAGACAGCGGAAGCATTTCCCCAGGAAGTTCTAAAACAATAGAGTTTTCCCCAAGCGTTGCATGCACTTTGACTTCATATTGGCCTTTAAGCGGTGTTGTAAAGGCAAGATTGCAGCTTGAGCTCATGCAGGCCTGATTTACGCGAGCAAAAGCCCTGTGCGGATGAAATCTATTCCCCAGGCAATGGTCACAAGCCCTAAAATTGTTGAAAGCACCTGGATTGCTGTCTCGCCCTTCATTTTAGAGCGCGTGCTTAAAGCATAAAGCAAGACTAGAGTGAAGGCAAGCACTATTGCGATTGCAGTGCTTGTCTGCAAAATTCCGTAATCGCTTGTTGAAATGATTATTGCAGTTATTGCCGCAGGGCCTGTAATTAATGGAGTGCCAATCACAGCAGCCAAGGCTTTTGAAGAGTTTTTTTGCAGTTGGTTTGGGTTAGTGATTGAAACCCCTAATGCCATTTTCACTCCAAGGATTAAGAGAATGATTCCTCCAGCAACTCTAAAGTCGTTAATGTTAGTGTTGAACAGTTCAAGGATTGCGTTTCCACTCAAGAGGACGATGAAGGAAATCAAGGCTGCAACGCTTACTGCAAAAAAAGCTGTNNGATTCCTCCAGCAACGCGAAAGTCGTTAATGTTCGTGTTGAACAATTCAAGGATTGCGTTTCCACTCAAGAGGACGATGAAGGAAATCAAGGCTGCAACGCTTACAGCAAAGAACGCTGTTTTCTTCCTTTCCCTCAAGCGCATTTTTTTAGAAGCCGTGAAAAACACTGCAGCGCTAAGCAAAGGGTCAAATATTACGAAGAATAAAACAATCAACTGGAGCAAATTGCCAAACATGCTATATTAAAGGAAAAAGTAGTATTTAATCGTTTCAGCGCCTTGAGCGCCTTGCAAAAAAACCATTAAAAAACTCGACTTCTCATATTCTTCCTTGAAGGTTTTAGGATTGGGCATTCAAGAGAGCAGGTTTTGGCGCTTTGCAGACTTTGCAATTTTTGCAGGGCTTCTAATCGCTCTTGCTTTCACCATTTTTTCCCAAGCTGTTGCAAACCTGCAGGCAGACTCCATTGATTACTATTCAATGCTGCAAAAGCTTGCAGAGCCTGAAGCAAAGCCAATAGTTTCAAGCCTGCATTTCATGCAGCAAAGGCTTCCAGGATATCCGATTGCAGCATTGATTCCCTACTATTTTGCAAGCTTTTTCATGGAGCCTTTAGTGCAGGCTGAAGAGCTTACAGACTTTGGGCAAGGCTTTCAAACCGCAATCCCAAGCAGGCCTTTTCCATTGCGCGAGGTTTTTTTCAAGAACATTCTCCTGCCCTTGAGCGATGCAGTGCTTGAATGGAAGGTATTGTTTGCTTTGCTTTTCACTAGCTATGCAATGCTTTTTGCGGGAATTTTTTACACCCTAAAGGCATTGCTTTTGGAAAAAACCAAGATCGCTTGGGCTTCTTTGATAATGGTTGCGGTTTTTGCCTCGAGCGTTTTCCTGCAAAACATTATCCTCACTCCAGCCTATGCAACTCTGGCTGCTTTTGGATTCAGCGCAGTCTTTTGCTATTTTTTCATTAAAGGCTTTCTTGAAAAAAGCCAAAAGGCAGGAATCCTTGCAGGCATTGCCTTGGGCTTTCTTGCCTTGGCAAGGCCCGAGGGCTTTTTGCTTTTTGCACTATTGGCTTTTTTCCTGCTCTTTTACGCGAAAAAGCCACTAGGTTTTTTGAAAACGCTCCTGCCAGGCATTGCCTTGGCTTTTGGGCTCTTGCTGGCTTATAATTTTCTGGTTTTCGGCAATGCCTTGCATTTTGGCTTTCTGGCAAGCGACATTAACACTTTTGGCTTTGACGCTGGCTTTGCCTTCAAAAGCCTTTTCCACCCTGAGTCTGGAATTTTGTTCTGGTCTCCATTAATAGTTATTGGAATCATCGGATTGCTTGCTTTTCCGGAAAAAAAGCACTTGAGAATTTTGGGCTTTTGCTCTCTTGCCTTAATCCTGTTCTTGCTTTTCAGGATTCCAATAATGTATTACTGCACTGAAAACACTGTCTTAAGCATGGGTGGAGTGCCTGTCAGTTGCTTTGCGGGCGAAGCGCAAAAGCTGTCGCTAGTGCGTTCAGACATTAATCGCTATGTTTCAGTCCTGCTGCCTTTTGCAATCCTTGGCTTGGCAGAGCTTGCGCGCCATGCCTCAAAACTGCTTGCTGGAAAAAACCAGTTGAAAAAGCAGAAAAAGCGTTAATTAAAAAGCGGCGTTAAATTAACACCCAGCTTGCCATGCTGCGGTGGTGTTAATCGCCAATGCACACTTGCTTGTTTTTTGGAGTCATCACTCCAATAGCAACAGGGGGTAATTCAGTGATAACTTGCAAATTTGGCTTAACAATTAGGCAGATTAGATTCGGGAAAATTACCTGCCTAACTTGAACAGCCACAGTAGCTAAGGTTATCACCACCATAATTTATGCAATTAATAGTGATAACTTTGGGTTTGCACTTGCGCCTGCTGATGCAGCCGCCGAGTTTCCGTGGGTTGGGGTTAGTTATCCACTGATTTTACTCATTGCGTCTTTTCCTTAATGTCTTTTACTATTTTGTCAATCATTTCTTTGTAAGAGTAAATTGGCAGTTGCAATTCCTTGATTTTGTCTTGCGGAAGGTCAAAAACCGGCGAACTGTCTTTCTTGTCAATTGGCTTTGTTTCAATGTTGAATTTGTTCAGAATATCTTTTGCCAAGTCAAACCTTGTCTTCAATTCAGGAATTGCTATGGGAATTGTTTCTCCATAAATCTTTCGTTTTATTATTTGTTCAATAGTTTCTGAAATATGGTCGAGCCAGCTTGGTTGGAATTTCCAAGAAGTATCATGAATTGCTGGTGTTTTTTCAGTAATGTTCTTTAAAATTCGGTTAAATGGCCTGTCATTTGTAGTGTTTGGGCTGTAGCCAATTATCAATGAAGGCTGCAGGATTGCCCAGCCGGCTTTTGCTTTTTTTACAATCTTTTCTCCATCAAATTTTGTTTTCCCATAAACTGTTGACTGGTTGAATACTGCAGCGTATGAAGAGATGTAAATGATTTTTGCGTTTATTGAATTTGCTGCCTCAACAATGTTTCTTGTTCCGGTTTCATTGAGTTCTATTGCTTCTGGCTTGTGCTCTTCGCACCAGACTGCATTTGGATTTGCCGCAGCGTGAACTATTATATCTGGCTTTGTGTTTTCAATTACCTTTTTGACTGAATTACTGTCAGTTATGTCCATTTTAATTAATTCAGGAAACAGCTTGTTTGAGAAATAAGTTCCTGAAACTTCAAACTTTTCTTTCAGGAAAGCGTAAATTCC
>DUFJ01000079.1 GCA_013331925.1 Candidatus Iainarchaeum sp. | reverse complement strand
AAAAGCGAATTCTTACAAAAAGTATTGAAGCAGTCATTAATGCTACAAAAATCAAAAGCCAGGAGGCTTCTTCAGGAATTGAAGGCAAATTCAGCAGTCCCAAGCCGCCTTCAATTCCTGAAGAAGCCTCCTGGCTTTTGATTTTTGTAGCATTAATGACTGCTTCAATACTTTTTGTAAGAATTCGCTTTTCAAAAAACTGATTTTCTAAAAATTGCTTAAAAACTCCTTAAAGGCTTCTCTTGGGTCTGAAGCCTTGCTGACTTTTTCAAGCTCTTCAATCATTTTTTCAGGCTCTTGCTTGAAGGCTTCCAAAAGCCTTGCAAGCTTTTTCGCTTTTTCAAGAGCTTTTTTGTGGTCTGCGTGCAGGTCTTTCAGGCTTCTAAGGCCTCTTTTTTTCAGCTCGTCTTTTAGCTTCACTCCGCGCTTTCTCGCAGCCCATAATGCCGCAAGCCTTGCGCTGACTCTTGGCAGCCTGAAAAATTTGCTCTTTCGCTGCTTGATCTTTTCCGCAATAGCCTTTGCTTCTTTTGCAGCCTCGCCTGCAAGACTTTCAAGCGAGTTCAAATAGTTAAGCGCTTGGCGCTCTTGCTGTTCCTTAGGCCTTGCTACAACCTGCCTTTCTTGGATTTTTTTCTCAAGGAATTCAGCAAGCGGAGTTTTTGGCCTTGGAGTTGGGGGCATTTTTTTCCCTTCAAGCGTACATCGGAGTCTGGTCTTCAATCTTTCTTACTGTCTCGTGCGTTTGCTTTAGCTTTTCCAGCTGCTTTACTAAAGCTTTTTCTGTCTCTCTCGCTTCCTTAACTAAAGGCTCCACATTTATTTCCAGCCCTAGCATTAGGTTAAGCTTTTTAAGCAACTCTGCGGCTGCTGTATAGTCAGCGCCTGACTTTATGCTTGCCAGCAAGCTTATTGCCTCAACGCTCTCGTCATCCTTTAAATCCAAAAGTATTAGCGCAATCACTCCGGTTGTAATTCCTTCCTGTATTGGCTGAATGCTGTTTTCTTTCAAAAGCTTTTTTGAGGCTTCATTGCTTGCAATTCCGTAAAGCTTTAGCTCTTTTCCTGTTCCTTCAATCCCAATGCCGCTTAAAGAAATAATGCGCTTGATTTTCCTGTCCCTTATCCAGTCAACAACAGCTTCAGAAACAGCTTGAGTGTGCTGTTTTGGGATTATTTGCTCTGAAATTAAAATCACTAGTTTGTTTTTTTCACTCACGAAAATCCTCGAAGGCCTTACGGGCATTCCGTTGTGGATGCGGATTATTGGGACAAAGGATTCTGAATGAATGTGGCCTATCTCTTTCACTTCAAGCTTTTCCACCAGGTATTTTGCGGCTATAGTGCCAACTAAGCCCATTCCCGGAAATCCTTCGACAAGAGTATAGCCTTCAAGTGATTGCTGGCTTGTTTCAACAACCCTAATGTCCATTTTTGCCATTTTTTCAAAAACCCCAGTATAGAAAGGCTTGCAATCTTTAAAACACTTTCTGCCTTTGAGGCGTTGTTTAAGAAGCCTTTGAATTAGGCTTTTGTTTAAAAACTAATTATCCCAAGTTGTTGCAGTTTTTGTAATGATTCTATTAAGAACTTGTGGCTTGGCTTGAATGCGAATATTTCAATGTTTTGGAAATGTCCTGGAAATGCGGCTAAAACTCCTAATAAGTCCATTTGTTTATGTCTTACTATTTCTTCATCAGCATATCTAACCTTTTCTTTAGGGTTTTGAGGGTCATTTAGTAATTGTGCATTACTTTTCTTTCCTGCCAATACCGCTGTTTCTGCGTCAATCCCATGCAACCTGAATCCTTTTGGGAATTTTATTTCTCCTAATTTTAGAAATGGCCTTGCTAAATGCCCTTTAATTCCAGGAAATGCAAGAGTTCTTGCTTCCATTAATTGCTGTTGATAGTTTGCAAGATTTACTTCCATTCTGTGAAACTGCGTTTTTGATAATGCTTTGTGTGAAAAATACCCAAAGCCAGAGCTAATTACAAAACCTTTTGCTGGCCTGATTATTAGAAGGTCGGGGTATTTTGGGTTTGGGTGTTGAATTACAATGCATGGTTTTCTATCTGATAAATCAAAGAATTGCTGCGGAATTCCTCGTTTAGCAAGTATTTCTCTTAATTCCCCGAGCTGCCGCGAAGTGCTCATCAAATAAGGGCTTCGGCTAAAATTAACCACTATTTTCCTTCTAACCGTGTCCTGTCTTAGCTTATTATCTTGAAGCATTTCAATATATTCTTTAGTTGATTCAGCAAATCTTGGAACATTCCTGCCATTAATTCTGACAACACAATTATCAACTCCGCCCGCTTTCAATGCAGCCATTAAATGCTCTGCAGTAGAAACCCTGGTTTTGCCTTCTCTAAATGCTATTGAACTCCAGCCTAAAACAGAATTCTTCAAAAAACCGCCAGATTGGAGAGTTCTAGAATTTGCAGGTATTCTTTTTCCGTTCCGTTCAAAAACAATGCCAGTTCCAGGTTGGGCTTGCTTGAATTCTAAAGTAACTGGAGTGCCCAGCTGGCTTGTTCTGCCAGTAAGCGAAAAACCTTTCCTAATAGTCTTTTGAAATTTTGGCATGCAAATAATAGAATTCAAGCTTTTTAAATTGCTTTCTCAAATTAAGCAATGCCTGTCTTTTAAAACTCGAGCTTGCGTTAAAGCGCGCTTGCGATAAAGTATGCAATGCTGCTTGCTGGAAGCAAGGCAAGAACGTAAATAATGCTTTTTTTCAGGTCAGAGTCTATGAATGCAGCGAAAAGGCTTGCGATAATAGCGTACTCTATAATGTAAACCTGGTTTGAAAACTGCGCAGCCTGCATCAAACCCAGCCTTTCCTTCTCCCCCAACCCAACTCCCAACTCTCCAAAGCTTTGGAAGTCAAAATCATTCACCATTCCAGCAAGCAATCCAAGCACTAAAGGCACCAGCAATGCTCCTGCAAAAAGCAAGGTAAGCTTTTGCACCGCAAGGACAGCGCTCCTTTCCCTCAAAATAGTCCTTGTCTCAATCAAGTCTTCAGCAGTCTCCCTGAAAACCAAGGACATGCTTATTCCTGCCTCAAACCCCTGGCTTAAAAGAGTGCACATTCTTTCCACAATCCTGGAATTGCATCTTTTTGCAATATTCTCCAACGCTTCCCTTACGGTAGCTCCTTTCTCGATCTCCAGGCTTGCTTTCTCAAACTCCTTGCTCAACGCCCCAAGCCTTTGCCTTGCCAAATACTCTGCAATGTTTGCAAACCCTGAACTGTAAGGCATTGAAGCAGCCTGCAATAAAGCGTCAGGCACTTGCTCTTCAATCTCTCGCTTTCTTTTTTCAAACTTCAGGATTTGGAAGAAATAATTGAAGGATAGGGGCAGGAGGAAGGAAAGGATTGGAAGCAGGAAAAACCATTCCTCCCCTGCCTCAAGCTCCAAAAGCACCGCAAACCCGAGCATTAAAGCAAGAGCTCCTTCAAGGCAGCTTTCCTCAAAAAACCTTTTCAGGCTTTTTTTCTCGCTGTTCCCCTTTAGCACTAGCTCAAACTCTTTCAGGCTTTTCTGGCTTTTGAAAAATTCCAAAATCTTGAAAAAATTCCCATCCATTAACATCACTTCAAAAATTCAGGCATTGAATTCCTTGCAAAAAACAAGACCGCAAGGTTCAATGCAGGAAACAGGACCGTTGCGATTGCAATAATCTGCAAAGCGCTGAAATCCAATTCCAAAAAACTGCTTCCAACGATAACGAAAGCCTGGAACAGTGCAGGCATTACTGCAGAAAGAGAAACAAACATTAGGGAATATAGTGCAAGCTTGCTGTTGAATTCCTTGCTTTCAATCCTCTGCCTTGCAAGCATTTCCTGCCCTAACTTTTTCAAATTTTCTCCAGAATGCTTCCTGCTTCCTTGTTCGAAAGCGCTTATGAGCTGGTTTACTGCCCTTTTCAGCTGCGTTGACTCAAAGCTTTTTCCAAATTCTGCCAATGCCTCCTGCACGCTTGCTCCAGCCTTTACCTCTCCTAAAACCTTCTTTAACCCTTTGGAGAAAAGCCCGTACTCCTGCCTTGCGGCGTTCTCCAAAACTTTTTCAAAATCAGTATTGTAAGAAAGCTCGACGCTCATTGAAAGCAAGGCGAACGGAAGGTCTTTCTCCACTATCCTTGCCTGCTTTTTAGCCTTTCTCTTCACGCTGGTTTTATCCAAAATTATTAAGGCAGCAAAAATTCCTAATGCAATCATTCCAGCAATTATTAAATCCTCCAGCAGAACGCTCGCTGCAAACCACGCCAGCAATGCTGCAATTCCTGCAATCCTAAAACCTTTCAAGCCTTTCATTCCATCAGCCTTTTTGCTTTTCCTGCATTTTTTCCAATCTCTCCGGCTTTTTCTGCAACTGCTTTCCCAAAGCTTTCAGGATTGCCAGAGTTCAGGGATTTTTCAAACTTTTCCCTAATTCTTTTACTCTCTCCGACTTTTTTCAGACAGTCTTTCGCGTATTCAAACTCGAACAGCGCGTTAAGCACTGGCCTTCCATCTCTCTCTAAAACCTCGCAGATTTCAACAATCCTCCTCTTTTCCGCTCTTTCCCCTTTTTGGATTGTAGTCCAGCGCTTCTGCATCACTATCAAGTCCAAAGCCAGCAGGTCAATCTCTAAAACCCCGAGCTTTTTCATTCTCGTTAAAGCATCGCGAGAGCTTTGCGCGTGAAAAGTGCAATAGCTTCCCTTTCCCTGGCCTGCGAGCAAGGTGTCAATGAATGCTCTTACTTCCTCAGCATTCCTCACCTCTCCCACAACCACTCTGTCAGGTCTCATTCTCAAACTGTCCACTATCAATTCATTCATTCCGACGTTCAAGCCCTCGCTAACGTTCAGCTTCACCAAGTGCTCCAAATGCGAAAAATTCAGTTCTGGAGTTTCCTCAACAACTATGACTCTCTCATTGCCTGGCACAAACCGGAATAATGCGTTCAAAAGGCTTGTCTTCCCGCTTCCTGTATTTCCCGCAATTAATACGCTGCAGTCGCATTCAAAGGCCAGCTGCAGGAAACCCATTGCTTCCTTGCTTGCTGTATTGTTTGCTACAAGCTCTGAAGGAGTGAAAGGCTTTTTCCCAAACTTTCTAATAGTTACATTAGGCCCGAGGAAAGAAACTGGGGAAATGCTGCACGAAAGCCTTGAACCGTCAGGCAGCATTGCGTTAAGCCTTGGAGTCTGCATGCTCAATCTTTTCCCCAACTTTCTTGACATCTTATTCACTAAGTTTTTTACAGAAGCCTCGCTTGCGTAGTAAAGGTTTGTCCTTATCCAAGAGCCTAAGCCTTTGTCAAAAACCATTACAGGCTTTTCCTTTCCCAAGCCGATTATTGCTATCTCTTCCAGGCTTTCGTTCTCCAAGAGCTTTGACAAGGGCCCAAAGCCGTAAACCATCAGGCGCAATAACTCCAGCAAGTATTCCTGCTGTTCGCTGTCTAGCGAAAAAGAATTCTTGCAGCAATAGTCCAGGAAGAAAACATCAAGAGCGCTTAATTCTTCAATCTCGGGATTTGCGGTGCTTTTGTACTCTTCAAACGCTCCAGCAGCCAATTCCGCCTCTTGAAGGCTTAATTCCGGAAGGCTGATGCAGTAAAGCCTTTCCTTATTCTTCAATTCC
>DUFJ01000030.1 GCA_013331925.1 Candidatus Iainarchaeum sp. | reverse complement strand
CAGCGCTTCAATCTCGTAAACTCCAGGGCTCAGGATTGAGAGCGGAATGTTTGCCCATTTTGCGTCTCCGTCAGTCGCTGTTTCAACATCATTGTCATAGCCGTTGCTCTTGTCCAGGCTTGTGGCTTTGAGAATGTTATTGCTTAAAGGCATGTTTATTTCCTTCAGCACAATGCTGTCTTTTTCCATTATTCCATAGCCAAGCTCTCCCTTTCCTGAATGCAAGTGAACTATAGCGTCAAAGTATGTTTTTCCTTCAGGCACTAAAATCCTGAATTTTCCAGTATAGCTCTGTCCTGGAGACACGTTAGGCACTGCCTTGCCTGCAGGGTTGATTCCGCTGACTTGCTTGTCTTTTTTGAACAACCCTAAAAACTCGAGCTTGAACTCTCCGGAGATTATCTCAGGAATCAGCACTACGTTAAAAGTCTGCACAGCGTTAGGCAGTATTGGCTTTGCAATAGTAGTGTAGGAAGCGTAGTCTTTCTCTCCAGGAGATAGGGCTTTCTTTTCCACTCTCACGTAAACTTCCTTGTCTGCTTTTGCAAACCTGTTTTCTGCTGGCAGGACAAACACTCCATTAAAGTCTGCTAAATCGCTTCCGATTTCTGAATCGTCAAAAGCGTCAAAGATTGTGATTTTCGCGTTTGGAACAGCCAGGCCTTCATTGTCGCTTACGTTTACTTTCACTGTTCCATGAGGTATTACCATTGAAACGTTCAGGTAGAAAGTGTCAGCATTCCTTAAGTCAAAGCGTTGCGAATCGCTGGAGCCTGAAGCCCCTTGCTTTACAGCAAAGGCCTTGTAATACACGCCTGGCTTTACTCTAGGAAAGCGCGCGATTCCGTTAAGGTCTGTCAGCTGTTCTGCGTAAGGCGCCAGGAATCCTTCTTTTTCTTCTCCCTCTCCATAATAGAGGGCGACTCTTGCTGCCTTTACTCCCTTTCCTGTTTCAGCATCAAGCACTTTCACTTTTAAAGTTGCTGCATTGTCTCCAGTGAATTTCTCAAGCACTAAAGTTTTTGAAACACTTCCCTGCTGTGTAATGNNGGCTCCGATAAGATAGTCCGAATGGTCAGCGCTAATGGTGTATTCCCCTAAAGAGTTGAGGTTGAAGAATGCTGTGCCGTTGCTGTCAGTGCTTTTGGAGTCTATTAATTCGTTATCCTGCCTCACGCTTACGCTGGCGTTTTGTATTTTCTTTCCTGTTGTTTTCTCAACAACATTCACTGTTAATGCAATGCTCACGTCTTTTTCAACATTCAAGGCTTTTTCCACTAACTGGCCTGGCAGGACTTCAAAGTCTTCTGTTGCCTTGCTTCCATACTCCGCTGTTGCTACAGTGCGCAAGTTGTACGTTGACTGCGGCATTCTAAACTCTGCAATGCCTGCACTGTCTGTTGTTTTCTCGTCAATCGGCCCTAAGCTGTGCTCGAAAATCCTTACAACAATTCCAGGCACTGGAGCGCTGTTGTACAAAACCCTTGCCCTAACTGTTGCAAGCTCTGAAGCTAATTCTTCCAGCCTTATTTCCTGCACATTTTGCGTTATTTGAACGCTTTGCTTGGCCTGGTAGCCTTGCACTTCCACATTTGCTGTCAGGACTCCACAAGTGTTTGGCACTTTTACTGTAACGCTTCCGTTATTCGTTGTTGTTTCTTTTGGTTCAGGCTCTCCGCTTCCAGTGCATGAGAATGAAAGCTTTGCTGTTTTTGTGATTGGCATTCCAATGGAGTTTTTGAGGATTATCGTCCTTGTAAAACTGCCCGCTGCCTCTTCAGTAAGTATGATTGACTGGACTTTGGACTTGTCCGCTGTAAAACTGCTTATTTTTTTCACAAAGCCTGTTTTTGAAACTTCGTACTTTATTACTGCATTTTTTTCAAACTCTTGCTTTTCCACAATTCCTTTAGAGTTTGTTGTGAAGGTCTTTCCCAAATCAACAAGCTTTACGCTTGCTCCGGAAATTAAGTCTCCGCTCCTGCTTTCAACCTGTATCGTAATTCCTACAGTGGGCTTTGCAATGAAAGAAGTGAACAAAAACCATCCGCCGAACAAGAGCAGGAGTATTATAACAATGAGGACTATTGCAAAGCTTGGCACAATCCTGTCTATTGGATCGACAATCTTGTATATTGGGATTGCCTTGTCTATCCTGTCAAGTATTGCGTAATACTTTCCTTCAAGGCCGTAGTACAAGTCTTTCAGGAAGTCTCCTGCCATTATCCACTACACCCCAACCATTAATTCCTTGATTTTCAAAGGCACTTCTTGAGCGCTCAAACTTGGCATTTGCTGCTGGAAAAGTGCCGGAATGAACGCTAAGATTAGCGCTATTGCCAAATATAACCCTAACTGTTTCAGATTTCCCCTTGAGTAAAAATTGTCGTTTCCGTGAAAGTCATCAAAAAGCTTGAATCCTGCAAAGGTTCCTGCAAATCCTGCAAGCAGGAAAGCGAAAAGGCTTACAAAACCTAGCGCAATGTTTTGCTGGAACACAGGGCCTGAAATCAATCCTGCAAAAAACATTGAAAATGCTGAAAATCTTCCGAAAAAAAGCAGGCAGAGCACGAAAACGAAAAAAACGCTCGCGAGAGCTTCTGCAGGGCTGCTCATGCCTAAAAGCCTGATGCTAGAGTAAGAGCTTGTGAAAGCCCCCAAAAACCAGGCTGCAAACCCGACAATAAGAAAGCCGTTCATTCTGTAATCGCTTTCCAACAAAAAGCCCCCTTTTTTTTCAAAAAAATTTCCTCACTTGTTCCAGTAAACTTCAAACTTTCCGCTCTCTTCCTTCACGCAGTACTTCTTGTCAACAACTCCCTTCAGCACTTCAGCAATTGACTCTGGCTCGCTTGGAGTCGAGAGCTTCAGGAGTTTCAAGCTAGAGCCCCCAGTCCCTGATCCAGTAACGCTTTGGGTCTCTCC
>DUFJ01000007.1 GCA_013331925.1 Candidatus Iainarchaeum sp. | reverse complement strand
CCATTTTCAGGTAGCTGTCAAGGTCAATGTCTGCCGGAAAAAAAGCATCCTTTGCTTTCAGGCTTATCGCAAGCTTGTTTGAAAGCACCTCGCTTATTCTATGCTCCTGCACTCTTCCAGGCTCTAAAGTAAAAGAAGGCTTTGGGGAAAGAGAAGCAATGTTCAAGTCTGTCGCCAGCCTTAGCTCCGCGTTTTGAAAGCCAGGCTTTGATGCTGTAATTCTTAAAACGCTTGCAAAGTCTAAGGCCGGAAGGGAAAATTCTGCAACCCCTGAATGGTTAGTGTATTTTGCCTGAACAATATTCAACGCATTATTTGGGAAAACCTTGTCAACTCTTACAAGCGCATTCTCCACTAGGTTTTCATTCCTGTCTTTCACAATGAAATTCAAGTCTTGCTCCATGAAAGGCTTTAATGTTATTTCTGGGCTGGCTGAAAGCCTCAGCCTGTTTTCAGGCACTATCAAAAGGCTTAACTCTTCAGAAGCAAGAAGGCTGTTGTGGGAGTAAACTTGCACGAAAATTTTAGAAAACCCGGTGCTTTGCAAAGTGCTGAAAACTGCTTGAAGGCTTAGCTCTTCGTCCTTGAGCCAGTTTGGAATTGGAATTGCAAGCGAAGAGCCAGCAAATCCAGCCGGAGTTTGGTAAACAAGGCCTTGTGCTCTTGAAAGCCTGATGCTTGAAAAATTCAAGTCCTGAACTTGAGTGTTCTCATCAAGAGCATTAAAAATTCTCAAGCTCAAATTGCTGTCCTGCCTGAACTCTCTCAACCCATTAAGAGCTGAAAGCTTAAGAGTAAAGCCTTGCTCTTCCTTGATTAGAATGAAAGGCTCTGGAAGCTTGAATCCTGTATTGTCTTTTACTTCAAGACCGTAAACACATACTTTATCCTTGCATTCTGAAGGCTTGCTTTCAAAAAATATTCTTTNNCAAGCCTTGCTTTTCAGGCTTTTCAGAATCAAAGCCAAGCTCTGCATCTACCGGAGTCCTGTAAAACCTGCTTTGCTTTTCAAGCCAGGAACGAAAATAAAAGTAAAGCTTGTCAGAGCTTTGCGCTCTTTCTGAAACACTGAATTTTGCAAGGATTTCAAAACTAGTGTTTGAGTCAGGATTGCTGAATGAATGATTAAACCATTTGAATTCAGTGCTTGATGCAGAGTTTGCCAAATCTGCTTGCTCGTTGTTTGGAGGGTTATAGCTTGAAGAGCCAATAATGTAGTTTGCGAGAGAATCAGAGGCAGTGAAAAAAACCAGGTCATCCAAAGCGCTTTCCTCTCTCCCAAGCCTTAAATGAACTCCAAGCTTTTCAAAGTTCGCGCTTGGAGTCTGCGCCAAAAACCTTGCAGTATAAGACTTTCCAGCCTTCAGCTCTGAAACTTTTACGCCTTTCTCGTCCCTGATGCTCTCTAAAGAAATTGCAGGAAACTCTCCTTGAATATTTGGCTTTAAAATCGCCTCTATTGTCGGAGAGTTTTGTGCAGCATAAGCAGTGCTTTTAAAGCTTGCAAATCCTTGCTTGCTTACAATTGCAAAAACCTGCCTGTCAATCCTGAACTGCTTTATCGCCTCTCCTTTTTCATTAGAAATCAGCTCGCACTCATTACAGCTTCCAAATAATGTTTTGAATTTAACGCTTGCTCCAGAAATTGGCAATGCATTCTCTCCCTTCACTAAAACCTTCAACTGCTTGAAAGCAAGCGGCAAAACAAGCTGAATTCTATTAACCTGCCTTGAACGCAGCCTGAACTCTTCGGACTTTTTCGTCTCTCCAAGCTTTGAGGCAGTGATGAAGTAGTCTGCTTCAGGAAAGTTTGAGAAAACAGCAATTCCGTTATAGTCTGTTGTTTTTGAAGCCAGAATTTGGAAATCATTGGGAAGCTTTTTTGCAATTGAAACCATTGCTCCATCCACTGGAAAGCCTTGAGCGTCCAAAACCTTCACCTCAAGCTTTCCGCAATCAGCTGCTGCGCTGGAGCAAGGCTTTAACTCTATAGTCCTGTCCAAAGAGTTTCCCTGGCTTGTTGAAAACTCTGCAGAATAGAATTCAAAATCATCATGCAATGCTTCAAGCACAAGGCTTTTGTTTTTTGCAAGGTTGAATTGCAGTTCGCTTCCATTGCTTGTTTTTCCCGCAATCAGGTCTCCGGAATTCTTGTCCTTTATAGAAACTTCAGCGTTCAAAACCTGCTGCCTTGAATCCTTGTTCAATACTGAAACTTTAAGCATGAACTCTTTTTTTTCAGAAAGCACTAGTTTCACTTCAGTGCTTTCATCAGTCTTTACCTCAAAGTTTTTCTGGCTTGGGAGAAAAACTCCGGAAGCATCGGAAACTAAAAGCGAATAGCTTCCAACAGGCAATTCTTCAAAAACCGCTTTTCCATCGCTTGACTCAAGCTCTTCAATCTTTTGCTTTTCCAAGTTCAAAACAGCAAAGGTCAAAAGCACGCTTTTTACAAGCTGGTTTTTCTCATTCAATGCAAAGGCATTAACGCTGCCTGAAAGCTCTTGAAAAGCTTCAAGGAATATTGTCCTTGAAGAATCCAAAACTTCATTGACTATTACAAAACCATCTGCTGTTATTTTAGCAAACAATCTTCCGCAATTTTCCGGAATTTCAGTGCTGAAAAAGCCGTCATTTACTGCGATTGGGCTTTCCGGAACTACAAGACTGTTTGAACAACTCAACTCCACAATAGCATTATCCACTTTCCTTCCGTCAGGCTGTGAAATATAGAATGAAAGCGCTTTTGCCTCTCTTTGCTTTGGCTCTAAATTGATTGTTTGCGAAGCCTGCAAGCTGGTGAAAGCAAACTCTGTTTTTTTGAAGGCAGTGCTTAAAACCTTTACAATAAGCTTTCCTTCAGGCACTTGCAGACTTATGTTTCCATCCTTGCCTGTAATTTTCTGCACTTTCTCTCCATTAGAGAAAGCAAACTCTACATTCAAGCCAGAAATTGGGTTTTTTGAA
>DUFJ01000062.1 GCA_013331925.1 Candidatus Iainarchaeum sp. | reverse complement strand
AGTGATTGTTTCCTTCACCAAGGCTGCTGCTTTTTCAGGATTGCCTTCCTTTAAAACAGCCTCTATAACTTCTTTCTGCGTCTGCTTTGCAATCCTTGACCAGTCTCTCCTCACGTACTCAAACCCTACAATCTTCAGGCGGTCGTTATAGTCTATCAAGGCATAGCGTTTTTTTGCAGCCTGCTTTCCAGACTTTTGCATCACGAAAATTCCGCGCTTGTAAAAATTGTCCAATTCCAATTCCATTGGCTTTGGAATTTCCTTGTTGATTTTTTCAACAAGCTTTAAAACATCTGATTGGGTTTTTTCCCCAATGGAAAGCATTGCGGAGTCTGTGTCTCCGTACAGTACTGTAAAGCCTGCCTGTTCTGCTTTTTGCATTGTCTGCTTTATGTAATGCCTTGTCCATGAGAGTATGGAGTTTCCGCACTCCCTGCAATAAAAGCGGCTTCTTGGATAGCCCAAGTACCCGAAGAAAGCGTTCAGCGCGATTTTGAAAGCCCATTGCTTTGCAAAAAGCAAATCGTAATTCTCGTCTCCGCGTTTTGCTTTCTTGAACTCGTTCTTGAATTGGAAGCGCTGTTTTAAAACCTCTTCAAGCACGCGAGGAATAAAACCGCGAGTTTCTGTGCAGAACCAGTGGCCTGTTGGTGAAACGTTCTTTCCTTGAGAGCATTCCTTGTGAGAGCAATCTAGAGTTTCCGGAGAGACATTGTGGGTAATGATTATTGTAGGATGAAAGCTCCTGAAATCAATGACTGCAATGTTTTCATGAAGTCCATGCGATGGCTCTCTTACAAAAGCTCCTTCAACCTCCTGCTGCATTCTTTCCTGCACCAGGCTTTCCAAAGGCTTGTTTGGAACCAAGAGATTCTGCTCGAAGCTTTTTATGATGAGCAATTGCTCTACTAGCATTCCTCCGGTAATCCTTGAAGCGTCATAAAGCGTCTGCCTTGCAATCCTGCAGACCTCTATTGCCAAGGGCAGGTATTTTTGCACTATCTGCAAGGCTGCTTCTGAATCCTGCTTGTTGTATTCCGCAAGCCAGTCTATTCCTTTCTCTTTCTCCCAGACTTCTTTTATTGTTGAGAAATCGAATTTTTGCTTTGGCTTTCCAAGCAATGCCTCGCTTACTGATTCAAGGTCGTATTTTATCAGGTTTATTACCTGGAAGCGTGTCAGGAAGGCGACTAGCTGGAAGGCGTCAAGATGCTGGATGCCTTTAGTCCTGAAAGCGCTTTCCATTCCCTTCCTGTGCGCGTAAGGGATTGTGGAGTCAGAGTTGATTTTGAACTCTATCCCTAAGATTTCGCATCTTTCCTTGATGTATGGAAGGTCAAACCTGTCTCCGTTGTAAGTTATTAGAATGTCCGGATTGTAAAGCTTGAGCTCTTGCAGGAATGCTTCAAGCATTGCCTTCTCGCTTGCAAGTACAAGGCAGTATTCTATTTTTGAGAGGCTTTTCTTGTAAGAGAACACTTTGGAGTATTCTGGAGTCGAGAATGAAATCATCATTATGGAATCCTTTTTTGCGTTCGGGAACCTGCCTGGAGAGTAGGTTTCGATGTCAATGCTTGCGAGCTTGAAATCGATTTTTTGCTGGTGGATTGTTTTAGCGCTTGACGCTTTTCCCTCGCTGTCAAGCTCTATTTCAATTTCGTTCATTGGCTGTAATGCATTGTCTATGAGGAAGCGTTTTGCGAACGGAATGTCATGCTCTCTTTTTTCCTTTACTCCTTTCACGTGCTTTATTTCCTCTCTCACTGCAGTCAATTCCGAGACCTTGCTGAAGGAGAGCTTGAGGGCGTTTTCTGCATTTTCTCTTGCTGCTTTTTCAACTTTTGCAATTTTCGCTTTTTTCTCCCCGAATTCTTTCTCAAGCAGTTTTTTCTCTGAAAGCGAGCCGTCTGTGATAATGTAAAAGTATGGCTGGAAGCTTGGGAATTCAAAGCACTCTATCCCTTTCTTGGTCCTTGCAAAAATCCTGATGGCTGACTTTTCCTTGGTGTCTGTGTAATCGCAGTCAAGCAGGATGCCCTGGATTTTTTCATCACTCATGCGCATGCTTTTTAAAGTTCTTATTCGTATTTTAAGTAAGAACAATTTTAAAGTGGTTTTTTTAATGCCTCATCAAAGGCCTCAATCTCGAACGCAAGCACAGCCCTCAGCCCCTCAAGCTCATGTTCAGGCAAGGCCTGAAAGCCCGCAGCAGGTATTCTTGGCTGACGTGGCAAGGGATGTGAAGGCTTTGAATTCTGCAGTCCTGGTTTTGGGCCAGAAGATGCAGTTTTTGGTAAGGAATGAAAAAATTTTGGGAAGAAACTTGCTTGTTTTGAACAAGAAGATTGAAGACTTCCAGAAAGTGAAAGGCAGCGATGAGGCCGGAAGCTTGGGAAGCAAGGAGCTGGAAGGCTTGAGGCAGGATTTTGAGGAAAATTCAGCAGAGCTTGGAAGGCTGTCAAGGAGTGTTTCTGAATTAAGGGATGCCTTGGAGCAGGTTAAAATAAACTATGCAAAGTCTGAAGACTTGAAGGAAGTAAAGTATGTTATTGACGCGATAAACCCTTTAGAATTTGTGAGCGTTAAGCAGCTTGATTCCTTGCTTGAGAAAAGGCTCAAGGATTCAAAGAAAAAATAAAAAAAAATTTAAGCGCTTGCCTTAAGCTCTGAGATTGTGGGCCTTAGCAATACCCTGTACTGTTTCCTGTTGGAAAGCCTTACCCCGATGTCGTTCTGCATTATAATCCCGAACTTTGCCTCTATTCCTTTAGCAATCTCGTCCTCGATGTCTATCTCCTTAGGCGAGCTTATTGCAAACCCTATTCCAAAGTCTTTAAGCTCGCTCAATGATTTTGCCAGGTCTTTGAACAAGGAGTTTTTGTAGAATCTTGAAAGCCTGCTTATTTCTGGAATGAAAATCATTGACCTTGCCTGTTTTGAAACCCCCTTTTCCCTATAGTAAAAAAGCATTTCTTTCACAACGCTCGCTGTCAGGAGCAATGCCTGCCTCAAGTCCAGGCCTTTCAGTTCTATAACGCTTGCCCTTCCAATTCCCCTTAGCCAGTTTTTTGACAGCTCTTCAATATTGTTTGCTCCGTTGAAAAATTTTGCATAACGCTGGTTTATCAGGCTCAGAATCCTGACTGCCTTCAACTGCTGATATGCTGTTATTTCTGTTGAGAGCAGCATTTTCATCACGGTTTCAGAAACTTCCTGAAAGCCTGAATGGCTTTTAGCCCCTAATGCTTGGATTATTATTTTTCCTGCATTGCTTTCTTTAGAGATTCCGAAAAGTTCCAGCAGGCCTTCGGAATGAAGCACGTTCACGTTTGCCTGGAT